>CAIVNT010000556.1 GCA_903907305.1 uncultured Ignavibacteriota bacterium | reverse complement strand
TGGAGTTCTCATTTCAGGCTATCACTATTTCGACTGATCTTGAGAAAGCGCATTTAGAGATCGAATCAATTCCTTTCATCATTACCTGCCGGGACTGCGGCATCGATTCCCGTACAGAAATGGGAAGCAGGCAATGTCTGAAGTGTAACAGTCTGAACACAACGGTTGAATCGGGAACGGAACTGCGTGTGCGCGAAATTGAAATGGAAGACGAACAAGAGGAGAATGTATGAGTGTGATCACCATCGAACGGAAGGTACTGGAAAAGAATGATGAACTTGCGCGGCGCAACCGCGACCTGTTCGCTCAGAATAAGAATTTTGTCATCAATCTTGTCAGCTCTCCCGGCTCCGGTAAGACGAGTCTGCTTGAAGCGACATTGACGAAACTCCGGGAGAAGATCACTGTTGCGGTGATTGAAGGGGACGTGCAGACGGACCTTGATGCACAGCGTGTGGCGAAGTTCAATGTCCCGGTGGTGCAGATCGTGACGAACGGCGGCTGTCATCTTGAAGCACGGCTTGTGTACGATGCAATGGTGAATGTAGATCTGACGAAGACGGATCTTCTCGTGATCGAGAATGTCGGTAATCTTGTCTGTCCCGCAAATTATGACCTCGGCGAAGCGCATAAAGTGGTTGTGCTGAGTGTGACGGAAGGGGACGACAAACCGTTGAAATATCCTTCCATGTTCAGGAATGCGTCGGTGCTGATCGTGAATAAGGTGGACCTGCTGCCGTATGTCAGTTCCGATGTTGAGACGTTGAAGAAGAACGCGTTCAGCATCAATCCCGATCTGATCGTGTTTGAGATCTCCTGCAGGACCGGGACCGGCATCGATGCATGGTGCAACTGGCTGATTGAGCATTCAAAAAAATAAAAAGGAATTATGGAGATCCTCCTTCTCTCAGCTCTGACCATCGGCATTATTCACGCAATGGCGCCTGACCATTGGCTGCCGTTCGTGATGATCGGGAAAGCGAATCAATGGACCCGATGGAAAACAACGAACGTAGTGATCCTTGCGGGACTCGGACATGTCGGTTCCAGTGTAATCATCACGATCGTCGGTGTGATGCTCGGAGCAGCGTTAGAGCATGTGAATGGTTGGGAGCAGGTCCGGGGGAATATCGCTTCGTGGCTGCTGATCGTATTCGGTGCAGGGTATGCCCTCTGGGGTGTGATGAATTACGGAAAACATACTCAGGAACATTCGCATCATCATGATCATCCGCACGGAGAGAATACAGCGAAGATTGTTTCGTATTGGACGCTGTTTGCGCTGATCATTTTCGGTCCGTGCGAACCGTTGATCCCATTATTGTTTGCTTCGATTCCTTACGGCTGGTTTGCCATCACAGCGATCTTTGTTGTTTTTGGCGTGGTGACCATCGCGATGATGCTGCTGCAGGTCCATCTTGCTATGCTGGGACTGTCATTCATGCGCTCGCATTTCTTTGAAGATGCCTCCCACGTGATCGCCGGCGCAGTGATCGTGCTGACAGGGATTCTGATCCGTGTTCTGGGGATTTAGCGGCGATAAGAAATACTCTGGATCCTACGACGCGTCCTGACATACAGGAGAAACTCTTGTGTCGGGACTTAATCAGGTCCAAAGGACTCCTTAGGAGATGACTGATTGTTTTGTGTTTACATCTGTAGTGTTCGTGTTATTCGTGGATTGTTCTTCTTAGCGTTCCTTCGTGTTCCTGCCCCTTTGGGGCTTCGCGGATGGAAATATCGTAAAGTATTTTATGGGCCAATTGATCCGAAATCAATTTATTATTCATGGTGCGGTACAGGGAATCGGATTTCGTCCGTTCATCTACCGTCTTGCCGGAGAAATGAAGATCAACGGCTGGATCTCGAACATCCCCGAAGGTGTGTTGATCGAAGCGGAGGGGCCGAAGGAACAATTGGAATCGTTCAAGGAAAAAATCCATTCCGATAAACCTGATCTTGCATCAATTCACTCATGTGAAGTAACGGAACTGGATGCGGCGGGATATACCTCCTTTGAAATTCGAGAAAGCAGGCAGTCCGGAAAGAAACAGGCAGTGATCCTACCGGATATTGCCGTGTGTCCTGATTGTTTGCAGGAGATGTTCGAACCGAACGACCGTCGGTTTCGCTATCCGTTCATCAACTGTACGAATTGCGGACCGAGATTGACGATCGTCGAATCGCTGCCGTACGATCGAGCAAACACATCGATGAAGAAATTCACGATGTGTCCGGATTGTCAGAAAGAATATGATGATCCGATGAACCGTCGTTTTCACGCGCAGCCGAATGCCTGTCCGGTCTGCGGTCCTCAATTACTGCTCACAACGAATGCGGGAAAGAAGATCGCAAAACAGGATGATGCGCTTCGGCAGGCTGCTGATGCTATCCGCAAAGGAATGATCGTTGCAGTAAAAGGTATCGGCGGATTCCATTTAATGGCGGATCCATTCAATGATAAAGCGGTGAGGACACTGCGGGAACGGAAACACCGCGAAGAGAAACCGTTCGCATTAATGGTCCCGACAGTTTCGGAAGCAAAGAAATATTGTCTTCTTTCCGATTTGGAAGAGAGGGCGATCTGTTCCTCGCATGCGCCGATCGTCCTGGTGAAAAAAAATATCGGCGAAGCAATGTTGTCCATTCAGATCGCGCCGAACAATCCGATGCTTGGTGTGATGCTCCCATATTCTCCGGTTCACCATCTGCTGATGCGCGAACTGGCACAGCCGGTGATCGCGACAAGCGGAAATATTTCCGATGAGCCCATTTGCACCTCGAATGAAGATGCCGTGGAAAAATTAGGCGGCATCGCCGACCTTTTCCTGATGCACAACAGGCCGATCGTCCGACACGCGGATGATTCCATTATCAGGATCATCGGCGGACGAGAAATGGTGCTGCGCAGAGCGAGGGGACTGGCACCGCTGCCGGTGCAGCTGCCGATCGAACCGAAGAAAACGATCCTTGCCGTGGGTGCACATCTGAAGAATACGATCGCGCTGAATGTCGGCAAAAGCGTCTTTGTCAGTCAGCATATCGGTGATCTTGAAACGGAACAGTCACTCAAGACATTCAAGCGAACCATAGAAGATTTCCAGTCCATGTATGAGTTGAAGCCCGCACTGGTTGTAACGGATAAACATCCCGAATATCTCTCCACGCATTATGCGGAGCAGTTACGGATGCCGACGCTGCAGATACAGCATCATGCTGCGCATATCTATTCCTGCATGGCGGAAAATCATCTCACAGACGAGGTCTTCGGTGTTTCGTGGGATGGCACGGGACTCGGAGATGACGGGACGATCTGGGGCGGAGAGTTCTTTGCATACGGGAATAAGGAAATGAAACGGGTCGGAACGTTCCGGTCATTCCCGCTTCCGGGCGGTTCGTCCGCGATCAAAGAACCGCGCCGATCGGCACTCGGAATGTTATATGAAATGAGCGGTGGGAAGATCGGTTCGCTCATGCAGAACTGTTCCATTGAACAGTTCTCGCAGCAGGAAATGTCCACACTGGTGCAGATGATGGAAAAAAATATCAATTCGCCGCGGACCTCGAGCGCGGGAAGGATCTTTGACTCGGTCTGTTCACTGACAGGACTGAAACACAAGATGGGATATGAAGGGCAGGGGGCGATGGAATTGGAGTCTGTTATCGGCAGCGATAAGAATGAGGAATACTATTCCTTTTCTCTGGCGTCACAAGCCGGCGATGGAAACATCACGGAAGTCCTCTGGGAAGAAATGATCAACGACATTATACGCGATATGAAAAATCTGTATCCAAAGAATTCCATCTCACAAAAATTCCATAATACCATGGCCGAGATCATCATTGCAATGGCGGAAAGAATGGATATGAAGAATGTTGTGCTGAGCGGAGGATGTTTCCAGAATGCGTATCTCACCGAACGGACGATACTCCGTTTGAAAAAGGAAGGATTCACCCCGTACTGGCATCAGCGCATCCCGCCGAACGATGGCGGCATCTCGCTGGGACAATTGTACGGCGCAGTGCTGATGGGTGAATAGATGTTGTCCTATCAGAAAAGGGTTATGATGAATAAGCGGATATAAATTTCATAAATATTCGGAGTAATGTTATGTGTCTAGCCATTCCGGGAAAAGTTGTCTCGATCGAATCTACGGTGGAACCGATCATGGGCAAAGTCAGCTTCGGCGGTATCGTCAAGAAGGTCTGTCTTGACTGGATCCCCGACGTCACTGTGGGAGAATATGTGATCGTCCATGTCGGCTTCGCCATCAGTAAAGTGAACGAGGAAGAGGCGCTCGAAACCATCAAGTTATTCCAACAGATGGCCGACGGACTGGATGAATTGAACGAAGGTGAACAGCCCGTTTCCGGGATCACATCATAATTCTTCCGAGGCCCTATGCGATATGTAGATGAATATAGAAGTGAAGCAGCCGCGAGAGCATTCTCGGAGAAGATCCATGCCATCACCACGAAAGAGTGGACACTCATGGAGATCTGCGGGGGACAGACACATACGATCGTGAAGACGGGAATAGAGGAACTGCTTCCGTCCAAGATCACACTGGTGCACGGTCCGGGCTGTCCCGTTTGTGTGACTCCGCTCGCCATTATTGACAAGGCGATCGCTATCGCTTCGATGCCGGGAGTGATCTTCACGTCGTTCGGCGATATGCTGCGCGTTCCCGGTTCATCCAAAGATCTGCTGAGTGTGAAAGCAAATGGCGGTGACGTGCGGATAGTCTATTCACCGCTGGATGCAGTGATGATCGCAAAGCAGAATCCCGAAAAGAAAGTGGTCTTTTTTGCTGTCGGCTTTGAGACGACGGCCCCCGCCAATGCGATGGCGGTTGCGCAGGCGGAAAAGATGAATGTCACGAATTTCTCTATTCTCTCTTCTCATGTGCTCGTTCCTCCTGCGATGGAAGCGCTGCTCTCTTCCGGAGTCAGCAAAGTGCAGGGCTTCCTTGCTGCCGGTCATGTCTGCACCATTATGGGGTACGAAGAGTATTTTCCCATCGCGGAAAAGTACAATATCCCGATTGTTGTTACCGGATTCGAACCGGTGGACATCCTTCAGGGAATCTACATGGCGGTGAAACAGTTGGAAGAAGGACGACATGAAGTGGAGAATCAGTATTCACGTTCAGTCTCCCGCGCGGGAAATGTTCCGGCGCAGACGGTGATTAATAAAATATTTTCTGTTGTGGACCGGACGTGGCGCGGAATCGGAGAGATACCGATGAGCGGTCTTGGATTGCGGGAAGAATACCGGAAATATGATGCAGAAACAATTTTTGATGTCGGAAATATCTCTGTGAAGGAATCACCGCTCTGTATTTCAGGAGAGATCATGCAGGGATTGAAACGTCCGCACGAGTGTACGGCATTTGGAAAAGAATGCAATCCCGAACATCCCATCGGCGCTCCGATGGTCTCATCCGAAGGGGCGTGCGCCGCGTATTTTCATTATGGTAAACTGAAAAAATGAATTATGAGTGAAAAGAAAAACGGCACATTCGATTTTTCCAACGGTCCCGCTTGTCCCATACCGATCGCAAATTACCCTGCGGTGACGATGGCGCACGGCGGCGGCGGAAAACTGACACACCAGCTCATCCAATCGATGATCGCGGCACATTTTGACAATCCCGCTTTGACACAGCTCCACGACGGGGCAATCCTCCCGTCAAACGGTGAGAAACTGGCATTCTCAACGGATTCGTATGTGATCAATCCTGTCTTTTTTCCCGGCAGCAACATCGGCGAACTCTCCGTGTATGGAACGGTGAACGACCTGACCATGTGCGGTGCGAAAGCAAAATATCTTTCTACGTCCTTTATAATAGAGGAAGGTCTGCCGATGGAAGAGCTTTGGAGGATCGTCCAAGCGATGAAAGCTGCCGCAGACCGGTGCGGTGTGCAGATCGTCACCGGTGATACCAAAGTAGTGGACCGGGGGAAGGGGGATAAGATCTTCATTAATACAGCAGGGATTGGAACCATCGAAGCGGACCGGAATATCGATCCGACCAAAGCGGATGTGGGGGATAAGATCATTGTCAGCGGAGAGATCGCACAGCATGGGATAGCGATCATGTCCGTACGGCAGGGATTGGAATTTGAAACGACGATCGAAAGCGATTGTGCTCCGCTGAACGGATTGGTCGATGCAATGTTCGAAGTATCAAAGAATATTCATGTGCTGCGTGATCCAACACGGGGCGGAGTTGCGAGTGTATTGAATGAGATCGCAGAGAGTTCGAAGTGCGGTATCCGCATTGCAGAAGAGAAGATACCGGTGGCCGAAGATGTCCGCGGCGCGTGCGAGATTCTCGGTTTCGATCCGCTCTATGTTGCGAACGAAGGGAAACTGATCGCATTCGTTTCCGCAGATGACGCGGAGAAGGTCCTCGCTGCAATGCATCAGCATCCTCTCGGGGAAAAAGCATCCATCATCGGCGAGGTCGTTGCCGACCATCCCGGCGTTGTGGTGATGAAGACATCCATCGGCAGTTCGCGTGTGGTGGATATGCTTTCCGGTGAACAGCTCCCGCGCATTTGTTAGCAACATTCACCACGGAGTTCACGGAGAACACGGAGAAGAAATGTAGGGGCGGACGCAAGTCCGCCTCTCGTTTTAATAGAAGACGGGAAAAGCGGAAAGAACGCCCGCCTGACCGACGATACTGATGAATGGTCCGTCGGACAGGGATTTACACGGATGCGAAATGTAGGTCCGGACGCCCGTCCGGACCAGCGTTTATGATGCATTCACCGCGCATCTGTAGGACACCTTGCCAAGGTGTCCTACAATATGCCCAGTGAACCGTTCGTTCGAAGCGAACGGTTCACTCCCGCTAAACAAAAAAACGCCCGAACTCATTGTTGAGATCGGGCGTTTGTAATTAATCATTCGGCTGTTCAGATGACCGTCACCTTGCAGGTGAGGGTCAACTCTGCCGAACGAAATTGTGCAGCTTACTTCAACAGCATCATCTTCTTCGTGGAGGTGAACGCGCTCGTCCTCACCTGATAAAAGTAGATACCGCTTGCCATATTCCCTGCATTCCACACTACATCATACGAACCTGCCTGCACCATTCCATCCATCAATGTTGCCACCTTCTGACCGAGGATGTTGAAGATCGCCACAGTCGCCTTCGTGGTCTGCGGAATCGCAAACCGGATGGTTGTTGAAGGATTGAACGGATTCGGGAAGTTCTGTTCCAACCGGTATTCCGACGGAGCAGTGTTCGACCGACCGATAGCGACGCTTGTCGGCGAATCGCTGTTGATGGTGAACGATGCCGAAGCCGGAATGGAATTTCCCTGTGCATCGTACGACGGTGCTACATTCACGGTGGCGGTGGATTGATATCCGAACCTGTCCGCCGTTACGGTGTACGAACCGGGAGCAAGATTCGCAATGCTGTAGCTTCCGTTCTCATCCGTTACTGCGTATCCGACCACATCGCCGTTCGCATCCGAGACGGAAACGATCGTCCCGTTCACTCCCTGAAGCGTCATGGAGGAATTCCCGTTCGACGGTCCGAGCGGGGTCACCACTGTTCCGTTCACGAACGTGAGTCCTTCATTCCTGTTGGTGATCGGTTTTACGAAGATGTTCATTCCCGACAGAAGTGTGCCGTTGATGTCGATGCGTGTTGCATTCTTCCATTTCAGCGTTGTGCCGAGCGTGCTGTAGAAAGAGGGTGCATACGAACCGAGCGGTATTGCAAGGACGATATACTGTCCTGCAGGCAGTTCGTTGATGGAATAGACGCCGTTCGTATCCGAGTCCACATAGAACGCATCAGCAACACGGTTGTCAACCAGATTGCGGTATGCGATCACGCGGGAGGGAACACCGGCTCCGGTGATGGAATCGGTCACTGTTCCGCCGATGCCGCCGAGGATCACGTTCACCGGTTTCGCGCTGAGCGTGAAGTTGATGTTCGTGGTGTCGGTACTCAGGCGGAGCAGGTCTGCTGTGAGTAGATCGGTCTTATTATTATAGAGCAGTCTGCGGTACCCCTGCGCGAAGGTGATGCCGATATACGTCCCTTTCGGAAGTTTCATAGTGTATTTTCCTGAAGAGTCTGTGAACGTACGAAAGATCTCGCGTGATAGTCCGTCAAAACGGAATCCGTCTGTCGATCCTGACAGCCCTGACTGGAACGCCAGGTTGAACAACTGACGGTAGTTCATTTCATCCGACGAGTCGGACGCATGCTTTGCCGCATTCAGGATGAACTCTGCACGGGCGAAGATGACCGCCGCACCCGGGATCCCCGCACCGACCGTATCATTCACGGAACCGCTGAGATTGAATTTCGGGATGGAGAACTCGCGGGATTTGAGCACAAAATTCACCGCAACCTCAGACGATTCGGCAACGACGATCTTATCTGCCAGATCAGCCGTACGGACATTCGGATACCAGTCGGGAATGAAATTTCCGACAGCCGGCGATGCGAATGCTTTGTAGTCACCCACAGCAACTGATGTGAAAGAGAATTTTCCCAGCGAATCAGAGACGGCAGAATATTCCATTGGTGTGTTGGAACGCTGGAACAATCGAACGACCACTCGCGAAATGGCATTGCCGAGTGAATCCGTCACGGTGCCGTGGATAGAGCCCTTTGCGACCTTCGCCGCACTCACGCGGATCTCGAGCGCCTGAGATGCGAATCCGCCCTTGCTGGATTTTACACCGATATAGGTCTTGATCCATCCGGTAATGCTCGGGGTCCATTTCACTGTGCCATTGCTGTCCAATGTCAATCCGGGAATGACCGGTGAACCGCGCAGCCATGTAAATTTTGCTGTTGAATCACTCGATTTTGCGACAGCATTATAGACATACTGCTGTCCTACCACCGCTTCATCACCCGGTTTGGAAATGATCTTTACTTCGTCGATCTGCAGGTCCTTATACACAACCAGCAGAACGCCGTTCGTGCGGGCTTTGTTCGCACTGCTGCGAGCTTCCACGTAGAACGCGAAGAACCGGTCGAGACCGTTTGCTGTGACCGTCTTTTGCCAATTCAATTCCTTGGTGGAATCGAGAAGTGTATAGACGAGCGTAGTGTCGATCTTCAATGCCGCCGGCTTTGCCTGATAGATAAAATATCCGTCGGTCTGCGGGAACGGAGAAGGATTCCATTGCAGTTTTATTGTGTTCTTATCCGCCTGTCCTTTCAGCGTGAATGGTTCGGGAGTTGCGGGACGGAGCGGCAGCAGCACACCGTTGCTCGGCAAAGATCCGCCGGAAGCGAGCTTTACGGAAACACGGTATCCCACCAATGTAGCATTGCCGAGATTCTTCGTGTAATCTTTCCATTCAAAGTTCCTTGATGTATCAATCAGAACCCAGCCGGTGCTGTCCAATACGCCCGGACTCTTCTGAAGGATATTTCGGTAGACCAATGAATAGAGTGAAGCGGAACTGATCGGTTTCGTCCAGCTCAGTTTCAGCGAGCCGTCGAAATCGGGCAAAAGCGACAGGACGATATTCTCCACGATCACAACATTTGCGATATAGGATTGTACCGTACGACCGTCATTCGTGAGACCTTCAACAAAATAGGAATAGACGGGCGATGTGCTCTTCTTTAGACTGTCAACATACGTTGTGGCGGAACCGCCCAGCGAGTCGATAACAACAAAGTTCTTTCTGTCCGTCGATTCTTCCGGTTTGCTCTTACCGAGTCTCTTCACATAGAATTTCGAGAAGTTGAATCCGGCAGGAACGATCCATTGCAGTTTTACACCGGCGGGGGAGAGAGCCGCATACAAGAGAAAATTATCCAGACGGAGCGACTGTTCATTCTTTAATAGAACGACATTGCTCACCGCCGGGACATTTCCGGAACTCTTTGTTTTGATGGTATAAGCGTACCATCCGAAATTCAGTTTCACACTCGCATCATCGTAGTTCGGATTCGTTGTTGAATCGAACAGCACGAGCGAGGAGTTATCAACTGTCGGTGTCGTTGCCGTGGTGAAATACCGGTACACGAAATATTTTCCCGACACTCCGCCCGAAAGAACGGACCATTTCAAATGGGCGACCTTGGCGGAGTCGATGATACCGGAGAGGTACAGATTCTCGGTCTTCACTTCGAGCTTCACGTAGGCAAGATTGCTGTTGAGTCCGCCGCTCTGGTTCTGTGCGCGGACGAAATACACGTATGATGCCGGAGCAGGACTGTCCGTGAATTTCTGCTGGGGAGCAAGCACGGAGTCAACTGCTTTTGCATCAGCAAGATTGAATGGAACATTGTTCACATATATAGAGCGATACAGAATATATTTGACGGGAGTGAAATTGATCGGTGCCGTCCATATAAGATTCACTTTTCCCGAATCATTCACGGATGCCGAAAGGACCGGCGGTGTGATGACGATGTTCGGGAATGCGATGGTGACCGCATTGCTGATCGGCAGCGGCTGTTTCCCGGTCCGCGCCTTCACTTGATATACATACGTATAGCCGGCGACCTTATCGATCTTATCGGTGAAGACGGAATCTTTGACGACATCAACATATTTCGGCGGGATGCCGCTCGGCAGAACACCGGGCGCAAAGACCGAACGATGGATGGAGAACGTATCAGCTTTTCCGGCTGAGATATTCTGCCAGTTCAGTTTGATCGACAATATCCCTCCGGATGAATCCGGCTTACCGAACAGTTTGATCGGACCATCCTGTGAATACGCCGACTGCATTCCTAACAGGAACATCAGGAACGCCAGCGTTTGGATCCGCAGTAGAGAACGAGATACCATAACCCCTCTTTGAATTAGTGAAAGAATGTTCTTCTGTTATTAGAAGTTGATACATCTAAGGCAATCAGAATGCCAAGAATGGAAAGAACAGCATCAACGCAGGATGAATTCACAGTAAGCATGTTTTTCTGTGAGCATTGTCATCGTCAACGAGAGGCGCCATGACATATCGCACAGGAATGGAATCAGAATTTCCATGATGAGTAGAATAACGAAGAATTCCATTCATTGAAGTGTGCAAAACCTGCACGCTCGGGTGCACACCCTGCGCGGATCTGAAAATATTATGAAACATTGCACGGAAAGTAATTTGTAGATATTACAATTCGTCCCTTTAAATAATGGCCAAAATTCGCCAAATAACAACATTGTGATATGGCACCCCTGTTGTAACTCTTATAATCAAGCGAGTAACATCACATGTATAACGGGGGTTATATGAATCAATCTACAGTATCCAACAAGGTCCATTCCATCCTGAAAAACGAACCGCAACAGAACGCCGCGGAATCCATCCATAATTATCTTCACTACCGTTCCGAGAAGATCTCCTACGATCTGTTGGAAATGGTATGGGACAGAACCAACGACGGTATGCTTCTGACGGACAGCGACGGAATGATCGTTGCTGTGAATGAAGCATTCTGCATAATGGTGAATATGCAGGAGTCCGAACTGATGAAACTTCCGTTCACGGTCATCTATGATCGGAACATGGACCGCCGCCAGATCTTTGACGAGTATAAGATCAACGTCACGAACAGCAGTTTCCAGAAAAAATATGAAAAACGTCTCGCGTTGAGTTCCGGTCAATCGCTGTATGCCGAGGTGCTCACTTCCATTCTGGTTGATGAGGCGAACGAAACATTTGTGCTGACCGAGTTCCGCGATATCAACGAACGTAAACGGTGGGAATCGTCTCTGCATCAGAGCGAGTTCCACTACCGCTCGCTGTTCGAAAATTCCGTCCTGCCGATGTACCAGTCCACCGTGGATGGAAAATTCCTCAATGCAAATATCGCACTTCTGAGACTTCTCGGATATGATTCCTTTGATGAACTACTGCAGCTGAACGTAGAAACGGATGTCTACGTCAACTCGCAGCATCGGATCAAACTGGTGGAGAATCTGCAGAACGGCGCCGCAGACAAAGCAACGCAATTGGAATTGAAGAAAAAGGGCGGATCCAGGATCATCGTTCTTGCACACTCACGTATTCTGCTCGACGACCATCAGAACGTTATCGGATTTGAAGGAGCGCTTGAAGATATCACCGAACGGACGATGCTGGAACGGCAGCTGCAGGCGAACATCAAAAAACTGGAGAACACGCAGGAGGAATTGACGAAGCTGAACACACAAAAGGATAAGATCCTTGCGATCGTCTCACACGATCTCCGTTCGCCGTTCTGTTCCATCCTCGGATTCTGCGATCTGCTGAAGAGTGAATTCAGTACGCTCACAGACAAAGAGAAACTCGATTATGTCGGCTACATCAACGAAGCCGCAATTCAGCAGCTGAATCTTGTGAACTCCCTTCTCGATTGGTCACGTCTTGAGACCGGCCGAATCCGGATGAAGTTCCAGCCCGTCTCCATTGCAAAGATCGCCGGAGATGTGATGAACTCACTGCTCGGTATTGCAATGAAAAAGAGCATCATGTTCCATCTCGCAATTCCCGCACATTTGACAGTGAATGCGGATGAACAATTGATCCGTCAGTTGCTTTCGAACCTGATCGGCAACGCACTCAAGTTCACCTCCTCCGGCGGAACCATCTCCGTTGAATTGAAAGAGGATTCCGCTCTCCAGTCCGTCCTGACCGTCTCTGATACCGGTATCGGTATCCCGGCAGAGGATCTGAAGAAACTATTCAAAGTGGAAGAAAAATATTCGCGTAAGGGACTCGAAGGGGAGATCGGCACAGGACTTGGACTGCCGATGTGTTTCGAGATCATGAAGAAACACCAAGGCTCCATCGATGCGATGAGTATTGAAGGAACAGGGACCGTCTTCACGCTGACCTTTGTGAAACAGGCAAGAACAGAATGCAAAAAAGTGCTGATCGTGGACGACCAGAAAGGGAACCAATTGATCCTTTCCCGTTTCATGAAACGGATCTCTGAGAATTCCGAAACGATCTTTGCCGAGACAGGAAGAGAGGCGCTGGAATTGATGAAGACCATCCGTCCGGACCTGATCATGACCGATTATCACATGCCGACGATGGATGGACTGGAATTCATCCGCAGGATCCGCAGTGACGAGGCAATGAAAAATACGCCGGTGATCATTATCTCAGGAGATGAGGTGGATTACTTCATCGAAGCGGATCCGCTCACATCAACATTACGTAAACCGATCGTCTTTACGGAACTCAAACAAACAATGGAAAGGATACAGTTCTAAGATTATTGCTTCACCCCGCTACATCTCGCTAAAAGTCCTGCCTTCCCCCGGGCAGGGCTTTTTATTTTAAAGCCACAGTGTGCACAGAGAGAAATATCCTTTGTGTCTTTGTGTGACATGTTTTTAGCAAAAGGCGGGCTTGCCCGCCAAACTTGTTCGCATTTGGCGAAGGCGGGCTGGCGGTAAGTTTAATTAGGACAATTTTTTCTTTGCGCCTCTGCGACTTTGCGAGAGAATCCTTTTGCTCTTTTTTTTTGCAGATCCTATCTTTCTTCGTTACCGTGTTCTGTTGCTGTTTTTTCCTTTCAACTGTTTCTGACCGCCTATCAGGCGGTCCTACATTTTTCCTTTGTGTCTTTGTGTGACATGTTTTTAGCAAAAAGGCGGGCTTGCATTTAGAATACTCTTGCTCTATTTTATCCCTATCATGAAAGCATCAATGAACAATCTTATTGCAGGAGTAGTACTAGTGATAGGACTTCTCTTGTTCTATCTCTTCAGCACCAATCTTGGGATGAAGGATCTGACCCTGCAGCAGAACAATATTGCTAAGGTCTATTTTGCGGATCACATCTCACCGGCGCACGAAGCGGTGATCCAGCGGTTCAATCAACTGCACCAGGGACATATCGAAGTAATTCCCGTGAATCTGCCGTTCAGCAAATTCACCACGAATGAACGGAAGGAACTCCTCGCGCGATCCCTGCGGAGCAAAAGCGACCGGCTAGATGTTTTTTCTGTTGACTACATCTGGACCGAACGATTTGCCAAATGGTGTGAGCCGTTGGACAAGTATTTTTCCGAGAAGGATAAAGCGAACATTCTTTCACCGACACTGCAATCCTGTCTCAGCGAGAATAAACTTGTTGCCATGCCTCTCTACATCGATGTGGGAATGATGTACTACCGAAAAGATATTCTTGCGAAACTTCCCGATGCAAAGCAGGTGGAAGAGCGTCTTCAGAAGTCCATTACCTGGGAAGAACTTTTTTCATTGCAGCATCGCCTGGGAATGGACAACCGGCCGTTCTACATTTTTCAGGGAAATGATTACGAAGGATTAAATTGTAATTATTTTGAGATACTGGCGTCGCTTGACGAGAATTACTTCCGCGGAAACAAGATCGATCTGAATACTCCTACCGCACGTGTTGCCCTGCAAATGCTTGTGGATTTCATTTACAAGAATAAGATCTCTCCTCCCATCGTAACACAGTTCGATGAGAATAAAAGTTATGATTATTGGCTCGAGAACAAAGCAATGTTCGTCCGCGGCTGGTCCAATTTTATTGAGAATTACAGGACCATTTATAAAGATACCAGTGCATTTGCGTATGTCGGACGGGCGGCGCTTCCGCATTTTGCAGGACATAAAGTGACGTCGGTTTACGGCGGATGGAATCTGATGGTCTCAAAATTCTCCACTAAGAAAGAAGCGGCGATCGAGTTCATCCGATTCCTGCAGACGGAAGAGGCGAAGAAGATCATGTTCGAACAAGGGGATTATATTCCGGTGAACAGAGATGTATACGCTGATACGGCATATGTCAAAAAATATCCAAAGCTTCTGTTCTACCGTTCATTGATCGAACGTGGATTCCATCGGCCGTTCCTGGTGGATTATACAAAGATGGCGGACATTGTTTCGCATTATGTAAATCTTGCATTAAAAAAAGAGATGACGGTGGATGAAGCGCTGACGAAGGCTTCATCAATGATCAACGCCAACGAAGTGATGATCAAATGAGCAGGGAGGATGACTAGTGTCAAATCCGATGCGTAATCTATGGGCAGGATTCCGTCAATACCGGTTCGAGATCCGGCATTTGACCGTACTGTTCATTGTGCTGATCCTCTTTCAGACGATGATCTCGTTCGTCCACAAGATCTCGCTGCAGAAGATCCTTCTTCGTACGCAGGAATGGTATCAGCAGGATTCCGCCGAACGCCTTGCGAATCTTACCACCACGTCGCTCGAATTGCTGCTGGAAGCAAAATCAAAGAACCAGTCCCTCTCCCAGTCCGAAGTGAACAAGATCATCGGCAATCTGAATATCATTCTTAGCCAGCAGTATCTCCACCAGAACGTGCAGGAGATCTGTCTGCTGGTGAAGGTCGACTCCACTCTTATCGCGATCGACGACGGTCAGGCGTTGTATGCCTACATCTTCGGAGGACTGAAGAATATTCCCCCGTCGCAGTCGAACCATTCCGAAGCCATGGCGATGTATTCCTCCATGCGGGATGAGTTCCTTTCACGTGAACGGATCCAGACCATCGTTGCCGACAAGCAGATCTTCCACATTTTTGTCCCGTTCGTTCCGCGCGGTGAGTTTGTCGGTGCCATCTATATGAAGAACAAGCCCGATTTTTCCGTCATCACGAATGAAATGATCTCCACGTATGACGAAACAGCCATTACGTACACAGCGCTGATCTTTTTCGGACTGCTCGCGATGTTCTTTATCTCCACCTACACGCTTCGCGAACGGAACCGTGCACAGGAATTGCTGTTCGAAGAACAAAAGCGTCACCTCGCGGAACAGATCAATATCCAGAACGAACTCCTGTTCACGAAACGGATCTACCATACGCACCATAAAGCAGAAAAAGTGATGGGCTTTATCAAGGAAGACATGCGTGTACTCACCGTGGACAACATCGATCTGATAAAATCCCGCACCACCAAATATGCAAATTTCATTGCACGGGTGATCTATGATATGAAATGGTACGATCCGCCCGTGCAGACCATCCGCAGTCAGATCTTCAAGACAGATCTTAACCGTGTGCTGACCTTTTTGGTGGAGCATGTCTTTCAGCGTATCTCCGCCACCAGTGAAATGGTGCAGTATTCGCTGGAATTGGATGAGAAGATGCCGATCGTGAACATCAACGAATTTGTGATCTGGGAAGTATTCGAACCGATCATCCAAAACTGTATTGATCACGCCGGAAACAATGCCGTCACTATCACGATCCGTACTGAATCCAATCCCGAAACGGGAGAATGTTACGTCCGCATTATGGACAACGGCAGCGGTATTGAACCGTGGCTCCTGGAACAGAATGAAGATGGTTTGAAGCGTATCTTCCTTGAGCACACATCGACCAAAAGGGTCGGCAACGAAAAGCATTCCGGATACGGCTGTTACATCGCATACGAGATCACACGGCAGCGTTTGGGCTGGGACCTTGATGTAGAGAATCTGCCCGACAGCGGCTGTATGTTCACGTTCAGCGTACCAACTATGGTGATATAATTATGTTCCCAGAAAAAATGATCAATGTACTGCTGATCGAAGATGAAGAATTCGATGTCCGGCGCGTGCGCAACACCATTCGTCCTTTCGCGAAGACGGTCAACATCCGCAAAGTGATCTCCAACGGCCGAATGGCCCTTGATGCATTAACGGCGGAGAAGGATATCTACGATGTCGTCATCATGGATTTTCAGATCGCGGGGGGATTGATGGGTGAACAGCTGATCCGTGAGATCAAGAAGATCGATCCCACATGTCAGATCATCGTCATCACCAAAATGACGGTGAACCTGACGGATTATGACTTCGCGAACAGTCTGATGCTTGCCGGTGCATTCTGGTACTGCACAAAATATCCGGGTGACATCGAAGAGTATATCTATCAACCGACCGATTTCCTTCTTTCTATTATCAATGCGTATCAAAAGCGCGTGCTGGAACGGGAGCGGGTGAAAGCAAACTCGAAGATCCTCCGATCCATTGAAGTAACTCTGACACAGAAACCGATCATCGGAAATTCTCCTTCCATTGTACAATTGCGACATCAGATAGAAAAATGTGCCGAGAGTGATGCCAGTGTTCTTATCTCCGGTTCTTCCGGCACCGGGAAAGAACTTGTTGCGGTGAACATTCACAACCGCAGCAAGCGGCGGCTGGAAAATTTTGTGCCGATCAACTGCGGAAGCATTCCCAACGAACTGATCGAAAGCGAATTGTTCGGATATGAAAAAGGTTCGTTCACAGGTGCGACAAATTCCAAACCGGGATTATTTGAACTGGCGAATCATGGAACGATCTTTTTGGATGAGATCGGCGAGCTCTCATTGAACGCCCAGGTGAAACTGCTCCGCGTGATCCAGGAGGGAGAACTGGAAAAGATCGGAAGACGAGAACCGATACAGGTGGATGTACGGCTGATCGCTGCGACCAATAAGAATCTCGAAAAAGAAGTGGAGGAACGCCGTTTCCGCGAGGATCTTTATTATCGATTGAATGTGATCCCGGTGCAGGTGCCGTCACTTCGTGAACGACCGGATGATGTTACACTGCTGTCGGAATATTTCCTTCAACAGTTCAGTGCGGATATGGGGAGGACCCCCCCCGTGATCGAACCGGAAGCAATGGCTGTACTTCAGTTCGCTCCATGGAAAGGCAATGTCCGTGAATTGAAGAATGTAATGCAAAGACTTCTTTTTCTGGACGAAAAGATCATCACCAAGCACCTGATGCAGAAAGCGGTTGGTCTTCATATCGCATCGCCGACAGCCGGTGGGATCCTTAACATTTCCGAATTGACCGAACCTCTGACACTGCGGGATCTGGAAAAAGTTGTCCGCCAGCGCTATATCGAATATATTCGTGCCAGTTCCTCCTCCGACGCCGATGCGTCAAAAAAACTGGGACTTGCTCCTCCGAACTATCACCGTATGTGCAAAGAGTTGGGAATCAAGTGATACTGCTGTGGTGAGATTCTTTTCGGTCATGAGTAGAGAAGATTATTATTTTAAACTGTATTAATGATCTATTCATTCTAAAAGTATAATTCCAATCTGCTCGGAGACTGTGCATAAAGCCAAATTTTTTCCAAGTCATTCTGACGCTGACTCTGAGTGAAGCGAAGAGGAAGCGGAAGAATCCAGAACAAAACTGGACACTTCGCTCCGCCCCTTGGGGCCAATGCTGTCAGGATAAGAGTTTAGAATGCTTCGGCGTCCACCACAAATACGGCGGATAAACGTGTCGCAATT
>CAIVNT010000555.1 GCA_903907305.1 uncultured Ignavibacteriota bacterium | reverse complement strand
GTAAATCCATAGACTTTGTCCTTGGCTATGAGACAAAATACTTTGATGACTACAAAATATCATTCGAGACATACTACAAAGTGTACAAAGAGATTCTTCTCTTCAAACGTGAACTTCAGCAAACACTTGAAGTCGATAAACTATTCTATGTCGGCAGCGGACGTTCCTACGGAGTTGAACTATTCGTTCAAAAACAGGTTGGAGAAATTACCGGAATGATCGGCTATACTCTTGCATGGACTCACAGAACGTACAATGAATTGAACAACGGAAATGAATTCATGCCGAAGTTCGATCGCAGGCATGATCTTACCATCGCTGCGAATTATCAGTTGAATGAATTATGGAAATTCGGCAGTGTGTTTACATTCGCCACTGGGCAATCGTACACACCGTCGTCAGGGATTTGGATCGATAATTCCTCCGGTGCCTCAAACTTTCGTGTTGAACCCGGTCCACTCTATAGTAAACGGCTCTTACCGTATCATCGTTGGGATATGAGTATCAATAAAAAGATCACCATGTTCGATCTTGAGGGAAGCTGGTATGTACAGATCTTTAATGTGTATGGACTCTGGCATAAAAATACCTGGTTTAAAAATTTTGATTACAGCAAGAATCCGGTAGAAGTGACAGACATTAAACTCCTTCCCATTATTCCTTCATTCGGCGTTGAATTTAAATTCTAATACTATGAAATCACTATTTATTTTCCCTTTCGTTATATTTTCACTTTTCGTCGGATGTGAAGAATCGAATTCTTCCTATACATACGAAAAACAAGTGGTTGTAACAGGATTGATCGAAGCAGGACACATTGTAGATTCGATCCGTATCGTCTACACCGGTGATCCTGCCAAATTCTATGATCCCAAAGATTATGCCATTTCCAATGCAATGGTCATCGTTACCGGAATCGACATCCCTTTTGTCGATACGCTAATACACGATCCACTAATGCCCGGGCGTTACCGCTCGCTCAATACTTTAAAGATCATTCTGCCGACAAAATCATATAAACTCACGGTGAAAACTGCGGATGGAAAATCTTTGAGTGCAGAGACGACTGTACCGGACACATTTCGAATAACATATTCATCACTGCAGAATAATTCTGTCGTTCGGTATAATCCCCTTGCAGCGGTGAATAAGTTTGAGTGGACTCCCAGTAATCTGCATGGCACTTATTTACCGACGATCTCAAGTATGGATTCCAACGCAGCAAGGATCCCCCGATCATTTATTCGCGATACAATTTCCGGACCACCCCCGGATAAGATCGGTTATCGTGTTGGCCTGCCAAAAGACCAGACGACGACAGAACTCCCGTGGATCGTTCTCGGATATTTTGGAACCACCAGATTCGATGTCTATGCCATTGATAATAATTACAATAATTTTCTCAATCAGTTCGTCGCTGCGCAAGGTGGCGAATTGCGTGAAATACGATACAATGTGCAGGGAGGACTCGGATTCTTCGGGGCTCGAACGCAGGCGTTTGGAGGAATATCAGTCTACATTATCCCATAACGATCGAGCATTTCATCTCAGAGAGGATCGGGAAATTTTCCGATCCTTTTTTTTTATTTCAGAAGATGAGTATATTTCAACATGAGTGACCCCATTCTTTTCGGCCATGATGATGAAACC
>CAIVNT010000554.1 GCA_903907305.1 uncultured Ignavibacteriota bacterium | reverse complement strand
AGCTAATATCCTTACCTACACACTCATTGCTACATATCTCCGATCCGGCTGGCAGGGAATCGGTTCATCGTTCATTTTTGTATATCATACCGTAGCGCATTACACTCTTCAATCGTATGTCGTTGCTCATTCGTTCTTTAAGTCCTGACCGGAAATAAGATGAACAATCAACGGACATTGACCCTTTTCCTCTCTTTGGCAGTTGTCGTGTATCTTCTCCTTGCCGTTTATGGAAGGATGAACAGCGAGTGGTTCTTGTGGGGCGTATCAGTATTTGGATTTCACACTCTTCCCGTTATTCTTGTCGCCATAAGCATACTACTGCTCCTGCTTTTTCCATCTGTTCAGACGATGCTATACAACATTCTCCTATCAGGAATTTCTCGATTCAATACATTGACGGCCGGGAATAAACGGATCGCAATGATCGGTTCGCTATTTTTATTCGCGGTGCTGCTCTGGTCCTTCGGTCAGCGGACATATTTCCTCGGTGATGGATATCTGCTCATCCGTAATCTGCCGTTGATCGGTTCACCGATCCAAGTATTCGGATTTTACCGAAACAGTCCGTTGACAGGATTAGTATTCTATGTTTCATCTCAGATCATCTATTCTTTCACAGCCGTTCAATTTGCACTCATCACATACCAGGCGGTCAGCATCCTGTGTGGATTGATCACTGTCTTTTTGCTGAACAGGATCGCGAAAATTATTTTTGCTACGACACCCCTGCGGTTCCTGTTTGTGGCCGGGATAATGAGTACCGCGGTCAGTCAGATGTTCTTTGCGTATGCAGAAAACTATGCGGTGAGCATCGTGTTCCTCTTGTTATTTATCTACGCTGCTCTTCGGTATCTGACGGAGGATAAACATCTGATGCGACTGACCGTTGCATTCATTGCATTGGTCCTTTCGCATTTCGGGATGCTCCTTGGTGCTCCTGCATTTTTGTTCTTATTGATGAAAGAGTTTCGGTCAAAGAAATACAAGAGTATCGTCCTGAATGGAACAGTCATTGCTATTGTTGGATTGTTCCTCTTTTTCGGAGTATATGACCGTTACCCTGAACTGAACCAGCACGTGTTTAATGAGAAGAGTCATTTTCTCATTAGATCTTTTCCGGGGACTTCGGATTTCAATTACTCCTTTCTGAGTTCTTATCAACTTCTGGACATATTCAATCTTATGATCGGAATTTTCCCGTCATTATTTCTCTTTCTACCGGCCATAGTATTGTCCACGGATCACCGCTCGGTTGTGAAAGAACGTATTTCGGTATTCATGGGACTGCTTGCTGCCGGAACTTTCCTAT
Source organism: uncultured Ignavibacteriota bacterium (assembly GCA_903907305.1). Lineage (GTDB taxonomy): Bacteria > Bacteroidota > Ignavibacteria > UBA10030 > UBA8401 > UBA8401. The sequence goes on along the minus strand of CAIVNT010000554.1, from coordinate 1,194 downwards.
TTGTTTTAACAATGAAGTCCGATCTGGGAGTCAGCCGAGACTGGGATCTTTTTTCGCTCTACCTTTACCCAACGATACTGTTGGGTATAATGCTGCTGCTTCGGACTGCTCCGCCGGAACGTGCATCAAAACTCGGTATTGTCATTGCCATGAGCATGTTTGTCCATACCGCACTCTGGATAACAGTAAATAATTCCGAGGAGCGGGGATTACGATATTTTGAGAGCCTGCCGAATGAACAATTATGGAGCAGATCCGCGATCTCGCATACGATGGATGAACTTGGGAGCTATTATCAGACCAAAGGAGATTACGGCAAGACGCTGGAATATAATTTGAAATATCTTCAATACAATCCTTCCAACGTGAGGATGATGGAGAATGTTGGATCCATCTATTTTTATATCATGTCCGATGATGCTCACGCAACAACGTGGTATGAACAAGCGATAGCGGCGGATTCAAAAGACTGGCAAGTATATAACAATCTCGGTGAGATCCATCTAAAGAAAAGAGAATACGATCGCGCTCTGCCGCTGCTGAGAACGAGCGAGAGTTTGAATCCACGGTCAGTACAGCCAAAACTGAATATTGCCTTTGTTCTGGGGGAAGTAGAGGGAAAAACGAAAGAGGCATGTGAGATCTATTTGCAAGTGCTCGCTTTGGAACCGGATCAACCCAACGCTTTGTTGAATGCAGGTTATCTTCATTATCAGTTGAAACGATACGACCTTGCGAAGAAATATCTTCATCGCTGGTTGTCACTCTTCCCTCGCCATAATAATGCTGGGAATGTAAGAAATCTGCTCCAATCCCTTCCGTAAAAGATCGTTCCCCGTCAGATATTTTGAACCCACAAGAGACGGCATTCAGTATAGTATCAAAGATCGATTCGTTTGAATGGATTCAAAGAGTCGTCATCTTTACAATTGTAAAACATTGTCAAATTATTCTAGTGGTCATTCATGGAGCGTTAACGATTCTCACCAAAACGAATGAAGGGGGAAAACACATTTAATAGTCACGCCATAGTATTTTCTGTCTCAGACACGGTGAGTTGAACATTGTGCGATTACTCACTGACACAGAGACTGCAATATTGATATTTTAAATGAATTGATGGTAAAATAATACCAGATATGTCTTCAGGTCTTGGACAAAAGAAATATCTTTAGCTCTAGTGCCACTTCCATT
>CAIVNT010000553.1 GCA_903907305.1 uncultured Ignavibacteriota bacterium | reverse complement strand
GGCTTTGCGAGAGATCAATTCGTAATATTTCAGAAGTCTCGATTTTTTTTGCAAACCAACGTACTTTAATTATCATTGAAAAACAACCTGCTTCAATTGGTCACGGCAAGACCCGATCCGAAATTTGCGAGTTCCAATGATGCGACCACTGCCCGTTGTGATATATCGATCACTTTCAGGAATGACGGCTTTTTCCCGCCCGTCGTCGCATGATGCGGCGGTTCACTGATGCCAAGATTCTCACAGGAGACATAGAGGAATTTTCCATCCTTCGATACTGCAATACCGTGCGGTTCTACTCCAACATCGGCGATCGTATATTCGATCTTCCTCGTTGTTGTGTTGATCGCCGAGACCGAGTTCGTATTGCGGTTCGTCACAAAAACATATGCGCCGTTCGGAGTCACCGCAGGGATCAGTGGGAATGTCCCCGCTTTGATCGAGTCGATCACTTTCAATTGATTCAGATCGATCACCCTCACTTCGCCGGATTTTCTGCAGGTGACATAGGCATAATTATTATCCGGTGTTACCGTGGATTGATACGGTTCATATTGATATGCATAACCAACTGGCAGAGATGGGACATTTCCCGATATCGGGATGGTTTTGATAATGGAATTATCGGACGTTTGAATGACCGTCACATTATCGGAAAGGGAATTTGAGACAAGCACATACTTGAAGTCCGGAGTGATAGAGATACCGTGCGGTTTCAACATCGCTGAATTGCCGACATCCATCAACTTCGTCATTGAAATGGTATTCACGACCGTGATATTCGTCTTTGCATTCTCAAAGTTCGACACATAAGCGGTATCTCCATTCTTTGTCAATGCAACTTGTGCGGGAGAATTGAGTCCCGTTGCAAGCTCTCCCACTTTCACATTATCCGACACCCGGAATTTCTGCAGTTTGCTTCCGCCGATGAGATTCACATAATAGAATTGATTCTGTCTGTCCACCGCAATATTGTGCGGAGCATTCGGCGGAGCAGCATTGGTATTGTCGACGCCTGTGGTGATATACCGGGAAATTTTATTCCTGTCCAGATCGATTACTGCAGTGAGGTCCTCACCTTGATTCGTCACATACGCCCATCCTCGGGTGGGTGGTGCAGTATACGCAACGCTTCCGTCATCGTTCTTTGCACCGTTATTGATCCATCGGATGACGAGATCACGAAGTTCCGCCGGGAATGGGAACCCTGCAGGCATTGAAGGAAGCGCCATCGGAGAGATGAGTGTATCCGAATTGATATGATGCAGAAGATGACTTCGTGATGCTCTGTACGGAACGATCTGTGCTATTCCGTCCGTACCGTTCATTGTGTTAGCCCATGAGTCAAGCTTCAGTTCAGATCCGCCGTGAAGCGATTTGTTGAGCGCGTTATGCTCCATTCCTTCATGGCAACCCTCCACCGCACATCCTGAGGTGAAGATCGGTTGAATATGCTGGGAATATATGATCTGATCGCCGGAAAGTGTTGAATGATCTGATGGCGTCAATGCGATCTTCAGTGAATTCAGGCCCGCCATCACAGAACCATCCGACTGCACTTGTTCCGGCACAACAGTATAATAGTATGTTATGCCGTTCACTAATGCTGTATCCACGAATCCTGATCGAACGGATATGGAAACGGTGGCGATCCGTTCTGACGTTTCATACGAGAAAGAAGGATTCAGATGACGGTAAACACCAAGCTGCGTAATGGAAGAAGATACCGCTTCCCAGCCGATCGCTGCTTTTTTGTTGAATCCCACACCATAGATCTTATCGACGCTACCGACAGAATTGGTATTTCCAATGATCGAGGTATTCTGCTTACACCCAAAGATGGACAGTGCAAGCATCACAACGAGAACAGATTTTTTCATGAAGAGCATAATCCCTTTTTTCTTCAATATATCCAGTAAATCAGGACGAATCAACGAACTTTTCTTTTTTAGACAGAAACATTTTCCAAAGATAAAGTGTGGTAGAAGCGGCAGATCGCGTTCAACTATTCACTTTCTCTTTCTCTGAAATCCACGTATCTTTACGCACAAAATAAAGAAAGCAAACATCTTCCGAAAACATAAACTGCTTTTTCACACCTAAAAAAAAGAGTTTTTATGGTCATTACGAATAAGACCGTGCTCGTCCTCGGCGGCTGGGGACTTGTCGGTTCCGCGATCTGCCGCAAATTGATGGAAGAAAAACCAAAGAAGATCATCCTCACCTCCCTGAAAGAATCCGAAGCAAAAGAAGCTTGCGAAACGATGCGGAGGGAATACCCGAAAGCAGGAACAAATTTCTTCGTCCCCTGGTGGGGGAATATTTTTGTCCGGAACGAGTTCAAAGATCTCAACCGTGAAGATATCCTCTCAGATCAGACCAAACGAACAAAGTTCCTTGATGATGTCATCGAAGAACTGACCACCGAAGTCCTCGAACGTTCCGCCCTCTTCCAACTGATCAACAAATACAAACCGGACGTTGTCATCGACTGCATCAATTCCGCCACCGCTATCGCCTATCAGGATATTTTCCAAAGCTCCCGCGACGTGGTGATTGCCTTGAAGAATGATGCACCGAATCTGAAAGAGATCGTTGAACGTCTTCTTGCAACACAATATACTCCGCAGCTCATCCGGCATGTTCAGATCTTCTACCGTTCAATGAACATCGCAAAGACCGGCACATACGTGAAGATCGGCACCAGCGGTACAGGCGGTATGGGACTCAACATTCCCTATACACACAGCGAAGAGAAACCGTCCCGCGTTCTTCTTTCAAAATCCGTTGTGGCAGGCGCACATACGATGTTGCTCTTTTTAATGGGAAGAACCCCCGACGCACCCATCACAAAAGAGATCAAACCGACCGGCGCCATTGCATGGAAGAAGATTGCCTACGGCGAGATTGCCAAACGTGGGAAACCGATCGATCTGTTCGATTGTCCTCCGGAAAGCGGCGTGGAACTGAAAGGAAAGTTTAAGATCAGGATGGAGGGGAATGTGAAACCGACCGGACAGAAACTGAAATCCGTCTTCATCGACACCGGTGAGAACGGGATCTTCTCCCGCGGTGAATTCGAAGCGATCGCCACGCCGGGTCAGATGGAATTCGTCACTCCGGAAGAGATCGCTGATTCCGTCCTGTACGAGATCCGCGGCGGCAACACCGGACATGATATTATCAATGCCCTCGATAATGCAACTCTTTCCCCCACCTACCGCGCAGGATTCATGTTCCAGGGCGCGCTGGCAAAGATGAAGCAATTGGAAAAGGATCACAACACGAACAGTGTCGCGTTCGAAATGCTCGGACCGCCGCGTCTTTCGAAATTGCTCTACGAAGCTCATCTGCTGAAAAAGATCTACGGTACGGTGAACGTTGTTTTGAAAACATCCTCCAAGAAACTTTCCGAGGATGTCACAGCATACATCACTCAGGATGACGCGCTCCGTTCTCAGATCATCTCCATCGGAATCCCGATTCTGCTTCCGAACGGAAAGACTCTCCTGCGCGGGAATGAAGTGAAGATTCCGGCATTCCGCGGTCACAATGAACTGAATCTCACTCCCGAGTCCCTTGAAGAATGGGCACGCGCCGGCTGGATCGATCTTCGTCCATCTAATATGGACCAGTGGAAACTCCGTTTGAACGAGATCAAGAAAGAAGTGGAACTGCACGTTGCAAACGATACCAGTTCCAGGAATTTCCGGACGATGGAATATTGGGGGAACTTCAACGATATCGACGCCGGAAAGATCGTCGGCTGGATCTTTACCGAAGAAGAAAAAGGAAAGAGAATGAAATCGTAACACAATTCATGCTTCGCCAAACTAAACACTAAAATCTAACATGAGGAAAGAATGAAACATCTACGGAATATTGCTGTACTGATGCTTGCGCTCTTTGCGATGTCCATTGCCGACGAAGGAATGTGGACATTTGACAATCCGCCGAAGAAACAATTGAAGGACAAATACGGTTTCGACATCACTCAAGAGTGGTTGGACCATGTCCGCCTCTCCTCCGTCCGCTTCAATGACGGCGGTTCCGGTTCGTTTGTCTCCGCAAACGGATTGGTAATGACCAATCACCATGTCGGTGCGGGACAGTTACAGAAAATGTCCACCCCGGAAAAGGATTACATCAAAACAGGATTCTATGCTCGTACTTCTGCCGAAGAAGTGAAATGCGTCGATCTTGAACTGAACGTTTTAATGGAACTTGAGAATGTTACGGACAAAGTGATGACAGCGATCGCCGGTAAAAACGGCGGCGAAGCAATGCAGGCACGCCGCACTGTGCTCGCACAGCTTCAAAAGGAGAGCAATGACAGGACCGGTCTTCGCACGGATCTTGTTACACTCTATAATGGTGCAGAATACTGGCTCTATCGTTACAAAAAATTCACCGACGTGCGCCTTGTGATGGCTCCCGAAAAACAGATCGCATTCTACGGCGGCGATCCGGATAATTTCACATTCCCGCGCTACGATGTGGATATGTGCTTCTTCCGTATCTATGAAAATGATAAGCCGTACAGCACGACGAATTTTTTGAAATGGAAAACTGCCGGCGCAGCGGACGGCGAACTGGTCTTCACATCAGGTCACCCCGGTTCAACGAACCGTCAGCAGACCTATGCGCAGATCGAATATTCACGCGACTATCAATATCCCGCTCGTCTTGCAACATTCAAACGGACGATCGCAGTATTGAAACAATATTCCGCACTTGGAGAAGAACAGCACCGCCGCGCTGACGGAATGATCTTTGGTTATGAGAACTCACAGAAAGCAATGACCGGTGAATATCAGGGTCTGCTGGACAAGAATCTGATGGCAAAAAAACTGCAGGACGAGTCCGATCTTCGCGCGAAGATCAATGCAAATCCTGAATGGAAGACGAAATACGGCTGGGCATGGGATTCTGTTGCCTCAGCAATGAATAAAACGAAATCTCGTTTCAAAGAACTGACCTATCGCGGTCTGAGCGGTTCCATGGCTGGACGTGCAATGACCATCGCACGCTATGCGATCGAATCCAAAAAACCGAATGGTGAACGTCTGCCGCAGTTCCAGGATGCAATGGTAAAAATGACGCTGGAAAATCTCTATTCCCCCGCGCCGGTCTATGCAGATATGGAAGAAGTGCTGTTGACCGACCGTTTCAAAGAAGCACAGGAAATGCTCGGCAGCAACGATCCCTGGGTGAAAGCAGTGCTCAACGGAAAGACACCGGAAGAAGCGGCAAAATATTATATCTCCGGAACAGCGCTTGCTGATCCCGCAGCCCGCAAGACACTCATTGAAGGGGGTGAAGCAGCGATCTCCAAATCCACCGATCCGCTGATACAGCTTGCACTCGTTGTCGTTCCGATCGGTGACGAAATGCGTTCGTGGCAGGATAAGAACATTTCCGGCGTCATCGCCATGTCCAGCGAAGCAACAGGCAAAGGACGCTTCGCTGCATACGGAAAAGAACTTCCGCCCGATGCGAACTTCACGCTCCGTTTATCCTATGGTCAGGTAAAAGGATATCCGATGAACGGCACACTTGCACCGAGCATCACTACCATGTATGGATTGTATGATCGTGCACATAGTTTCGCCAATAAACCTGATTTCGAACTTCCGCAGCGATTCAAAGACGGTGTCAGCAAACTGAACCTCTCCACTCCGATGAACCTCGTATCAACAAACGATATCATCGGCGGAAACTCCGGTTCACCTGTCATCAACGCAAAAGCGGAATTGGTCGGACTGATCTTCGACGGTAACATCGAAAGTCTGCCCGGACGCTTCACGTATTCCGAAGAGAAGAATCGTGCTGTCTCCGTCCACCCCGGCGTGATGATCGAAACGATGCGCAAGTTGTATGATGCTAACATCCTCGCCGATGAACTGGAAGGGATCATTGCTCAGCCTGCTCCTCCGAAAGAAAGTCCCGCAAAACCGGTGAAACCGACAGCAAAAAAGAAAAAATAGTCATCTCTATTAGAGACAAGATTTAAGAAAGGGATCCGGTTTTTTCGGGTCCCTTTCTTATTTTTAAAAAAGATCCAAAAGCCATCTTAAAAATACCTGTCACCTCCACAACGTGGCCGTTGGCCGAATGTCCCGCTCTTCGGATTCCGCGCGGAGCGGGATTTGCCGTTGTTTGCATTCCGCGGTCACGGCATTCCATAAAGCGGAACATAAAGCGGAATTCCTATCGGGGGTCCCCGCTTGCCACTTCGAGTTAAAGTGGCGGGCAGGCAGTTTCATGGATTCCCGTTAAAATCGTGCGGCCAACGGCCCCGTTGGGGGAATGACAATTGTACTTTTGGAATATTTGAAGGCACAAAGCCGCAAAAGAATATTTCTCTCTGCATCTTCGCGTCTTTGCGAGAGACGGTAACTGATGTTACGCAGAAAGTATAAAAGTAGTAAAAATGGTTCGGCGCGGCGCAACAACCATGTTCATCCTGAGCAAATCCTTCGCTTTTTGAAGGATGCGCCGAAGAATGAACTTCTCATTAAGGTTGCGCCTTGCTCACCATGAACAGTATATTTGATTTGTGCAACATTAGATAGTAATTCTCATTTTCGGTGCATCGCTTTGTCTTAGAGTTTATGCACAACGATGATTTTTATACTGGCGAAGTGATTCGATTTTTTTATATTACAGTATGAAGAACTTTGAACGTCTCAATCGTCTTCCTCCCTATGTATTCGCTGTCGTCAATGAAATGATGTTCGCTGCACGGCGGAACGGCGAAGACATCATCAATCTCGGAATGGGAAATCCCGATCAGCCGACTCCGCAGCATATTGTGGATAAACTGAATGAAGCATCGCAGAAAGTTGCCAACCACCGGTACTCCGCATCCAAAGGAATTTATAAATTACGGCTGGCTGTTTGTGATTGGTATAAACGAAAATTCAATGTCGATCTCGATCCCGACAAAGAAGCAGTTGCGACCATTGGTTCTAAAGAAGGACTCGCTCACCTTGCGCTCGCGGTCTCAGGACCGGGCGATACCATCCTCTGTTCAACTCCGGCGTATCCGATACATCCCTATGCGTTCGTCATCGCAGGGGCGCAGGTCATTCACGTGAATCTTTTCCCGCAGGAGTCATTCCTTGCGAGAGTTGCTGAAGCGTATAAGAACACACATCCGAAACCGAAATTTCTCGTTCTGAATTTTCCCAATAATCCCACAACCGCAACGGTCGGACTCAAATTCTTTGAAGAAGCTGTTGCTTTTGCTAAAGCGAACGATCTGTTCATTATCCACGATCTAGCATACGGTGACCTTGGTTTTGACGGATATCAGGCACCATCCATATTTCAAGTCTCGGGGGCAAAGGATGTTGCAGTGGAATTTTCCACATTGTCCAAAAGTTATAATATGGCAGGATGGCGTGTTGGATTCTGCGTTGGAAATCGTGAGATCGTCGGCGCACTGGTGAAGATCAAAAGTTATCTCGATTACGGCATGTTCCAGGCGATCCAGATCGCAGCGATCACAGCATTGAACGGTCCTCAGGATTGCGTGGAAGAGATCAGTAATATGTATATGCTTCGCCGCAACGTTCTGGTGGACGGTCTCAATAAGAATGGCTGGAAAGTGGAGAAACCGAATGCATCGATGTTCGTCTGGGCAGAAATGCCCGAACAGATGAAAGCGATCGGTTCACTGGAGTTTGCCAAGCGGCTGGTTAAGGATGCAAAGGTGGCAGTCTCTCCTGGAATTGGATTCGGTGATGCGGGTGAAGGATTCGTCCGTTTTGCACTGATCGAAAATGAAGAACGTATCCGCCAGGCGGTCCGCGGCATTAAAAACGTTCTGCAGAACGGCCAACAGTCATGATAAAAAAACTAACGTCATGGATATTCTTCGTTGGACTTGCGTTCATTTCCATCCCCGGGCTCGTCGTAAGCCAAGACCAATTCAACGTCACTCTCCGTTTGGATTTTTCCTCCGTCGATGCGCTTATCGAACTAAGTGAAGGAAGGATCGCTAACATCGATCGTGTCGCCGAATTGAAAGGAAATCAGATCGCGGCTGCTACCAGTGCACTTCTGGCCCGTGAACCGTATTCTACGAAAAACTTTTCACGCGAACTGGAACGCTTTCGCAACGGTGCCAGTCTTTCTAATGATATCTACGGGCTGAGCTCGTCATCAACATATCTTCAGCAGATCAAAGAGTTGGTGAAGGAATCAAAACGCAGGAATTTGGACCGCAAGGTCCTTTCGACCATCGCACCGTTCTTCCCTTCCACTGCACGCATCAATGCATTCATTCCTGTTTATTTCGTTGCACTTGGAAATGAGAATGCAGCGGCATTCGTCCGCAGCGTCGTATGGAAGGATAATATGCCTTATTTTGTACGGGACGGTGAAGGAGAACTGACGATCGTTGTCAATCTTACGCGGTCGGTTCAATACCTGGGCAACGTTGAATACCAATTCGTGGATATGCTCTCCACTCTCGCGCATGAATCATTCCATGCTGTCTTCGGTGTCTACCAGCAATCTTCTCCCGCATGGCAGGCGATCAATGCACGACCGGAACCGGCCTGGATCCTTGCTGAACTTGCACAGAACGAAGGAATGGCGTATCTCATTTCGCTGCAGCAGCGCTCCGGAGGACAATTATCGCCGGAACGACTCGTCACTGCCCGGCAGTCTGTGATCGCTCTTGGCGCCGCGCTGACGGAACTCGCCTCACCGGACATCACTCATCGGCGTGCCACCGAACTGATCATGAACTCAAATCTATCCGGTTCGTTCGAAAAGAATTACGGTGCAACCGCAGGATTAATGATGGCATATATGATCGACGCCAAATTGGGAAGGAACGCACTGACGGAAACATTGCTTTACGGCTCCGGCGATTTCTTCGTAAAATATCAGCAGCTTGCTGAACAGAACGGCGACCTACCGAAGTTCGATCCCGTTGTGATCACCTTCTTACAGAAATAGTTTTTCAAAAATACTTCAATATAAACTACTCGCAAGAACGCTAAAATATTTTTTCCTCTTAGTGACTTTCGGTTTCGATTACAAAAAAAAGGACAGACTTTCGTCCGTCCTAATATTAATTGCTCTTCTTTGTGTCTTTGTGTGAGCTTTCTTGCTATTCGAATCGCAGCGCTTCAATTGGATCCAGATTCGCAGCTTTCCACGCAGGATACACTCCAAAGACGATACCGATGAACGAACAGAAGATCAATGCGGTGATATTCATCTGTAGCGCGGTAAAATCCATGATCGGTGTCTGCAGTATGGCAACGGAATTGTTCCACGGGTAGATCGGCGGCGCCTTCAGCAGTACCGATACGATATTTCCCATGATCGATCCGGTAATGATTCCGATCACTCCGCCGATCTGTGAAAAGATGACCGATTCCGTCAGGAACTGCGACAGCACATTGCTTCGTGTTGCGCCAAGCGCTTTACGGATACCGATCTCTTTCGTCCGTTCTGTCACGGACACAAGCATGATATTCATGATCCCTACACCGGCCGCAAGCAGTGCTATACATGCAATTCCCAGCGCACCGATCTTGATCATGAATGTCGTGTCATTGAACTGTGCAATCACGGTATCATTAGAGAAAATCTCAAAATCGTCCGGTTCGCCGGGCGGGACCTGTCGGATCGTCCGCAAGATACCGCGTGAGAACTCCAGCGCTTCATTATACGTATTCTGATCCCGCGCCATCACCATAATATTCACGGAACGATCCTTGCCGTAGATATTCAAGTGAGTGGTGATCGGGATAACAATCATATTCCCCTGATTCCCGCCAAGCACAGAACCTTTATCTTCGATCGTTCCGATCACTTTGTACTGAATACCATCAACACGGATGAATTCTCCAACGGGATTACCAATGGGAAAAAGTTTCTTGATCACATCGCTGCCAATGACAGTTACTTTTGCTGCCGATTGAACCTCTTGATTTGTGAACGAACGTCCAACCTCAATATCCCAATTATTGGTTGCCAGTCCGTCAACAGATTCACCGGCAACTCCAACACTGGGATTGGTCTTGATATTCTTATACTCCGCTACTTTCCCGCCGGACCAGACCTCGAGCCCCACATGCTTTGCCATCGTCATTCTGTCTGAGAACACATCGGCCTGCTCGTACGTGATATCTTTTCTGTTGCGGTATCTCGCACGATCACGGTCGCCGAAATTATTCTGCGGATACTTTTGGATCTGGAACGTGTTTGCACCCAGTTGACTAACGCCGGTTTCGATAGCATTCTGCAGCACACCCATCGCTGTCATCACTCCGATAATGGAGAATACTCCAACACCGATACCGAGCAGTGTCAGCACGGAACGCAATTTGTTCACACGAATTGCATTCAACGCCATTCCTATACTTTCTTGTAATTGCATACTCGCTCTTTCTTCTGACGACTGTTATTCGTGACGTAAAGCTTCGACCGGATCCATCTTTGCCGCACGGTTCGCCGGAAGGAATCCCGAAACTACTCCCACCAGCACCGAGATCAGCAGTGCAATAGCGACCACGGAGAACGGCATGGAAGTCGGCATGATCTGGTTGATCAATAAACTAAGCGGATACGAAATAATGATACCGATGATACCGCCAAGTAGCGCAAGCGCCGCCGCTTCGATCAAAAATTGCAGGAGTATAGTGGATCGTCTGGCACCGATTGCTTTCCGGATGCCGATCTCTTTTGTCCGTTCTGTTACCGATACGAACATGATATTCATGATTCCGATCGCACCGACGAACAGCGACAATGCAGTGATGAATAATCCGATACCGGCGATCACTCCGCCGATCTGATTGAAGGTCTGAATGAACATCTCCTGCTGATTGATCGCAAAATCATCTTTCGCTCCCGGTTGCACACCTCGCACTTTGCGCATGATGCCGCGAAGCTCTTCTTTTGTATTGTCAAGATCGTTGATATTGGCAGCTTTCACCTGAATATCCATCCCTCGGCGGTGATTTGAAAATTTTGTCAAAAAATTCTTGATGGGAATGATCGCTCGGTTATCCATGTCCATTCCCAAAAAACTTCCCTGTTTCGCAACCACACCAACAACCCGGAATGTATACGATCCGAGTTTTACATTCTTTCCGAGGGGCGTTTCATTCGGGAATAATTTTTCCGCAACAGTATATCCCAAAACAGTCACCGGACGGTCACCGTTCGATTCAGCCTCGGAGAAAAATCTTCCCATCTCCATATTGGAACCGGTTACTTGAATAAATTGATCGCTGGCACCGATCACTAAAATCCCGTCCGAACTGATACTTCGATATTTGATCGGAACTCGGTAGTATGTCACTGGTGTAACAGCATTGATCGTTGTCCCTTGATCACGAACCGCGCGATATTGATTCAAATCGATATTCTTCCGGTTGCGTGACGCTTCAAAATCTTCCTGGCTGGAGAACCATGAGAATTTCTGAACATACAGCACATCAGCGCCGATCTTCGAGACCATCTCATTGAACGACCTGCTCATCCCTTCGATCGCCGTTCCCATCAGCGTCACGGAGACGATACCGATCACAATACCGAGCGTGGTCAATACTGACCGCATCTTGTTCGCACGGATCGCCTGGAACGAGATACCGAGTCCTTCTTTCACTTCATATGCAAAATCTGCAATTTTCATATTGGTCCAATCGATGGTTCTGTGATAATCACGCGTGGACACCGGGAAGAATTCGTTCTTCCACGATCGTGTCGCTTTCAACCATACCATCACGGACTCGGATAATGCGGTGTGCATGCCGTGCAATATCTTCTTCGTGTGTCACAAGAATGATCGTATTCCCTTGGGAATGCAGTTCGTTGAACAATCCCATGATCTCAACACCGGTCTTTGAATCAAGGTTACCGGTTGGTTCATCCGCAAGGATGATGGAGGGCTTTGTTACCAGGGCACGTGCGATGGCCACACGCTGCCGCTGACCACCGGAAAGTTCATTCGGTTTATGATGCATACGGTCTTCAAGTTTCACATGGCTGAGCGCTTCTTCCGCAAGAAATTTTCGTTCCGTTTTTTTCATGCCGGAGTAGATCAGCGGAAGTTCCACATTATGAAGTGCGTCCGAGCGGGCCAGAAGATTGAACGTCTGGAAGACGAAACCGATCTCCTTGTTCCGGATCTTCGCCAGTTCGTTGTCGTTCATGTCGCTGACATTCACACCATTGAATTCATACAAACCTGATGTCGGCGTATCGAGACATCCAATCACATTCATCAATGTCGATTTCCCGGAACCGGATGGGCCCATGATCGCAACATACTCATTTTTGTTGATCTGCAGCGACACATCCACCAGGGCATTCACCTCAACGGTGCC
>CAIVNT010000552.1 GCA_903907305.1 uncultured Ignavibacteriota bacterium | reverse complement strand
CAAAGAACTTGCACAACAACACGGACTTACGGATGAGGAGTATCAGAAAGTTCTTTCTATACTTGGCCGAACTCCCTCATACACGGAACTCGGTATTTATTCTGTCATGTGGAGCGAACATTGCAGTTATAAAAATTCCATCGCTCAGTTAAAGACTCTCCCTCGGTCCGGCAAACGACTCCTCGTCGGCGCCGGCGAAGAGAATGCAGGGCTTGTTGATATCGGAGACGGTATCGCTGTCGCATTCAAAATTGAAAGCCATAATCATCCATCCGCTGTTGAGCCATACCAGGGGGCAGCAACAGGTGTCGGCGGGATCATGCGTGACATTTTCACCATGGGGGCCCGACCGATCGCAGGTTTGAACTCTCTACGGTTCGGAGACATCAATGACAAACAGACAAAACATCTATTAAAAGGTGTGGTCAAAGGAATCGGCGATTATGGAAACAGCTTCGGCGTTCCGACTGTTGCGGGTGAAGTATTTTTTGATCCGTGCTATCAGACGAATCCTCTGGTCAATGCAATGTCCATCGGCATTGTTGAACACGGTCATGTCGCTTCCGCCATTGCAAAAGGAAAAGGGAACGTGGTAATGATCGTCGGTTCAGCAACAGGCAGGGACGGCATTCACGGAGCCACGTTCGCATCGGAAGAGATCTCGGAAGCTTCGGAAGCGAAACGTCCTTCTGTTCAAGTGGGAGATCCGTTCACAGAAAAACTTTTATTAGAAGCAACGCTAGAGGTCATCCATGCCGGACTCGTTGTCGGCATTCAGGATATGGGCGCCGCCGGAATTACCTGTTCATCGACCGAGATGAGTGCTAAAGGGAACAGCGGCATGGAGATCAATCTGGATCTCGTCCCCACACGCGAAACGAAAATGACCGCGTACGAGATAATGCTCTCCGAATCTCAGGAACGGATGTTGATCGTTGCAACTCCTGCGAATGAACAGGCGATCATCGAAATCTTCAAAAAATGGGATCTTCACTGTGTTACGATCGGAAAAGTGACCGACGATGGAATGGTCCGCATCTTCCATAATGGTGAACTGAAAGCCGAAGTTCCTGCGGAGACCTGTGTTCTTGGCGGGGGAGCACCGGTATATATCCGCGAGGCCAAAGAGCCGTCGTACTTTGCCGAGACGAGAAATTTTGATTTCAATTCCCTCACGGCGCCGGCAAACATCTCTGCGTCCATTGAGAATGTTCTACGGTCACCGAATATCGCCAGCAAGCGCTGGGTGTATGAACAGTATGATTCGATGGTCCGCACAAACACAGTCACGCTGCCCGGTTCGGATGCCGCAGTTGTACGGATAAAAAAATCCGAAAAACTGCTTGCGTCAAAGACCGACTGCAACAGCCGTTACGTCTATTTGAATCCGAGAAAAGGGGCGATGATCGCCGTCGCTGAATCGGGACGCAACGTTGTCTGCACCGGCGGTAAGCCGATTGCAATAACGAACTGCCTCAATTTTGGAAATCCATACAAGCCCGAAGTCTACTGGCAATTCAAAGAAGCGATCGCAGGAATTGGTGAAGCGTGTCTCGCGTTCGATACACCTGTCACCGGCGGGAACGTCAGTTTTTATAATGAGAGTCCTCAAGCCGCTGTATTCCCGACACCGACGATCGGAATGCTCGGACTGGTTGAGAATGAAAAACATGTAACGACCGCGTTCTTCAAAAATGCCGGTGATGATATTATTCTTCTTGGAACAAACCGCGGTGACATTTCGGGAAGTGAATTCCTCGTCCGCGAATACGGTGTCACCGCCGGAGACGCCCCGCATTTCGACCTTGCCTTCGAAGTTCGCCTACAGGAATGTGCGCTTGAATTGATCCAAATCGGACTCGTCCGCTCGGCACATGACGTATCAGATGGCGGACTGATCGTAGCATTGATTGAAAGTGCCATCGTCGGATCAAAGAAATATGGATTCGATGTAACGCTCGACATCGGTACGATACCATTGCATAAGATTCTGTTTGGCGAAGATCAATCGCGTATTGTGATCTCTGCTGATACGAAACAGATCGAAGCAATAACATCGATTTGTAGCAAATACAATATTCCGATCACAAGGATTGGCACTGTTACCGTAAAGAATGATGCGAACGTTAACGGAGAAAAAGTTGTTGATATCACTAAAGCCGATCATCTTTACTTCAATGCAATACAGGAAAGCGTTCAACAGAATTAATTGCTGACTCAGAGCGAAATAGCATTGCACAAATTCCCGCATTCAACAATGAATCTGATGTTCGATTTTGTGGAGATGAAGGGTGCGGAATCTGCTGAATTCCTTCACAGGATCACAACGAATGATCTTTCGAATTTTACGGCCGGTTCTATCCGTCATACGCTGTTGGTGTCGGACAAAGGGAGGATCATCGATACTGTGTGGGTGATCCACAGAAACGATGCTCTTCTATTGGTCGTAAGCAAAGGAATGGCTGAAGAAGTAATTCCTTGGCTGAACAAATATATCATCATGGAAGAGATTGAATTGAAGGATGTCAGCAACCGTTATTCAATTCAACTCAAAACCGATCTGAGTGATCAGTTATATCACACAGAATATTTCGGCGTTCCCGTAACCTTTGAACTGAAAGAATCATCAGAACCGAATGTATCAGCCGATGACCTTCAATACGAACAGTGGAGAATAGACGAAGGAATTCCGAAGTCACATCACGAGATGGTTCAGGACTATAATCCGTTGGAGTTGAATCTTTGGGGTTGGATCAGTTTCACAAAAGGATGTTATATCGGACAAGAAGTAATCGCCCGGCTGGATACCTACAACAAGGTCCAGCGTACGCTCTGCAGAATCTCGTCCGGCAGCATAATTGAAGCAAATAAAATCATCCGCGATGAATCCGGAAATAATGTCGGGAAAATTACAAGTGTCCTTCGTGAAGGTACGGGTTCAATCGGTTTGGCAGTTATCCGCAGCGCATCAGCATTGACCTGTGCAGTATTGGACGTTGATGGAACCGCGGAAAAAATCAAAATCGATAGAGTGTTTCGGAAAGAATAAAAAAATAGCATGGAAGAAATAAATATTTCGGTCTCAACAAAAGAAGAACAATATGCGCAGTTGCTGCCGCAGATCTATTCTGTGATCGATGATGAGTCGAATCCGATCGCGAATATGGCAAACATCGTTGCCGCATTGAAACAGACGTTCAGTTATTATTCATGGGTCGGCTTCTACCTGTATGATACGGCCAAAACGGAACTTGTTCTCGGGCCGTTCCAGGGAAAGATCGCCTGCACGCGTATCGCCATCGGAAAGGGAGTTTGCGGAACATCGTTTAAGAATCGCGAGACGATCATCGTCCCGGATGTGAATCAGTTTCCCGGACATATTTTTTGTGACGGAGATTCTAAATCCGAGATCGTTGTGCCGATACTCTATAAAGACAAAATTATCGGAGTGCTCGATGTGGACAGTCACGAATACAACAGTTTCGATGGAACTGATCAACTCTACCTTGAACGTATGGTACAACAAATAACCGAAAGAATTCT
>CAIVNT010000551.1 GCA_903907305.1 uncultured Ignavibacteriota bacterium | reverse complement strand
GTAAGATCGTATTTGAGATCTTACAGCAGAACGATCTCTGCAATTATTATTCTCTTCAGCAAACTCCCGGTATCTCACCGTCACAGGTCGACGTTTCGCGTTTCGCCTATCTTGACGATGAGACCATTCAGAAACAGCTTCTCAATTTTTCCGACGGCACAACTGCTACTGTTACTTTCTCTCTTCCGACCGTCCACTGCAGTTCATGCATATGGCTGTTAGAACAGCTGTACAAATTGGATCATGGGATCGCAAACTCACGGGTCGATTACTTAAAAAAACAAGTCTCTATTACTTTCCGGCAGCAAAAAACTTCGCTGAAAAATATCGTTATCCTGCTCTCGTCGATCGGATATGAACCGGATCTGCGTCTCGATTCCGTCGGGAGGAATCCGGAAAGCAATATCACCAGAGCATTGTACTATAAGATCGGTGTTGCTGGATTCTGTTTCGGGAATGCCATGCTGTTCAGCTTTCCGGAATATCTTGGTGTTGATGCAAGTGAACAATTTTTGAAACCGATCTTCTCCTATCTAAATCTGCTCCTCGGAATTCCTGTCTTTTTCTACTGCAGCAAAGATTATTTTACCTCTGCATTCGGCGGACTCAAAAAGAAGA
The DNA here is from genome assembly GCA_903907305.1 of uncultured Ignavibacteriota bacterium. Taxonomy (GTDB): domain Bacteria; phylum Bacteroidota; class Ignavibacteria; order UBA10030; family UBA8401; genus UBA8401. The sequence continues at coordinate 10,583 of CAIVNT010000551.1, read as the reverse complement.
TCATCAACATTGATGTTCCCATCGCGCTTGGGATATTTCTGTTATTTTTCCGGAGTGCCTATGAAATCATCTCGCGCACGGGGCCGGGTTTTATTGACTCACTGTGCGGTCTGTTGTTCTTCCTGCTGCTCGGTAGAGTATTCCAAAGCAAAACGTATGACCGTCTGAATTTTGAACGTAATTATAAATCCTATTTCCCGATCTCCGTGTTGACAAAAAAGAACGGGATAGAAAAAACAGTGCCGATCTCTTCTTTGCAACGCGGTAACAGGATCATCATCCGTCACGGCGAGATCATTCCAGCAGATGCGATTCTGCTGCAGGGGAATGCTGCAATCGACTATTCATTCGTTACGGGTGAATCCAATCCCGTCGAAAAAGTATTGGGTGAAATGATCTACGCAGGAGGGAAACAGGCCGGCGGCGTGATCGAATTAGAAGTGATGAAAGAAGTCTCGCAAAGTTACCTGACCCAGTTATGGAATAATTTCAATCAATCCTCGCGTGAGCAGGGACAGTTATCCGAACTTTCCAACACTGTCAGTAAATATTTTACAGTCATTGTCCTTGCTGTTTCCGTTGGAGTTCTTTTCTATTGGCTGCCGAAGGATGTTACAACGGCAATTAATGCTTTCACCGGGATTCTCATCGTTGCTTGTCCCTGTGCGCTCGCCATCTCAATCCCGTTCACGCTCGGGACGACATTGCGGATATTCGGCAGGAATGAATTTTTTCTTAAAAACACGGCAGTGATTGAATTACTTTCCGGGATCGATACTGTTGTGTTTGATAAGACAGGAACGATCACCTATGCACAGCGTTCTACGGTTGAATTTGTCGGATCTGAATTGTCTGCCGAGGAGAAGTCCGGTCTATTCTCAGTCGTTTCCAGTTCGATCCATCCGGTAAGTGTAATGATCGCCGAACATCTTTCAGCGGAAAAGAAATTGATCGATGGATTCGATGAATTGGTAAGCAAAGGCGTTTCGGCAATGGTGAATGGAATCCCCTACATGGTCGGCACCCGGGAATTTGTCGGTGGAGGGCACCTGCCAAAAGGAACAGTGAATGAAACAAGATCATACGTCTCAGTGAATGGAAATGTGAGAGGGTATTTCTCCATTAAAAATGTCTATCGGGATGGTCTGCCGGAAATTCTTTCAGCGATGAAAAAATTTGTTTCATTTGCTGTTGTTTCCGGGGACAATGAATCGGAACGGATACGACTGCAGTCAATGTTCCCGCCGGGGACGGACCTTCGATTCAATCAATCACCGTCTGATAAATTGGAATATGTGAAAGCATTGAAGGCGGAAGGGAAGCGGGTGATGATGATCGGAGATGGCCTGAATGATGCAGGAGCGTTGATGATGAGCGATCTTGGTATAGCGGTGACAGAGAATGTTTCTCAATTCTCTCCGTCGTCGGACGCGATCTTGAACAGTTCAGCGTTTCAAATGCTTCCGCGTTTCTTTTCATTTGCTCGGACGAGTATGAGCATTGTCATTGCAAGCTTTATTCTTGCGTTTCTATATAACACAGTCGGAATCTATTTTGCATTGCAGGGATCACTCACGCCGATCAGAGCGGCGATCCTGATGCCTGCGAGTTCCATTACGATCGTTCTCTTTACTACAATTGCAACTCAGCTGTTCGCGAAGAAGAAGGGGTTATTCTCATGGCGGTGATCGTAGTTCTTATCGGATGTAGCTTTGTGATAGCCGTCGGATTTCTGGCCGCGTTCATTTGGTCCGTTAAATCCGGTCAATACGAGGATAAATATACGCCCTCTATACGGATACTGTTTGACGACAATAAAAATAATACACTCTAATCCCACAATTAATTCACGAGGTTTCAATGGAAGTTCAAAAGTTCCAATATGACAACAGGATCGTTCGCGATTTCGGTATTGCATCGGTCATTTTTGCAGTTGTCGGTATGCTTGTTGGTTTGATCATTGCAACACAATTGTTCTCTCCCGCAATGAATGCTAATCTGCAATATATCACCTACGGCCGTATCCGTCCGCTGCATACCAATGCGATCATTTTCGCATTTGTCGGCAATGCGATCTTCATGGGGGTCTACTATTCCCTCCAACGGCTCTGCAAAGCAAGAATGTTCAGCGATATGTTGAGCCGTATCCATTTCTGGGGATGGCAGTTGATCATTCTGTCCGCTGCAGTTTCGCTTCCGCTCGGTATCACAACAAGTAAAGAATATGCGGAACTTGAATGGCCCATTGATATTGCCATCACGCTCATTTGGGTGGTGTTCGCGATCAACTTCTTTGGAACCATCATCAAACGGCGCGAACGGCATATGTATGTTGCTATCTGGTTCTACATTGCCACACTGGTGACGATCGCCGTTCTGCACATTGTGAACTCACTGGAAGTTCCCGTTTCATTGTTGAAAAGTTATTCGTTATATGCCGGCGTGCAGGATGCGCTTGTGCAATGGTGGTATGGCCACAATGCCGTTGCATTCTTTCTGACGACCCCGTATCTCGGTTTGATGTATTACTTCCTGCCGAAAGCTGCAAATCGTCCCGTTTATTCGTATAGACTTTCAATTGTTCATTTTTGGTCATTGATCTTTTTATATATCTGGGCAGGTCCCCACCATTTACTCTATACGGCTCTGCCGGATTGGGCTCAGTCGCTTGGTACAGTATTCTCCATTATGCTGATTGCACCATCGTGGGGCGGAATGATCAACGGACTTCTGACTCTTCGTGGTGCGTGGGACAAAGTGCGTGAAGAACCTGTTTTAAAATTCATGGTAGTAGGTGTGACGGCATACGGTATGGCAACGTTCGAAGGACCGATGCTCTCGCTGAAGAATGTGAATGCTCTTGCACACTATACGGACTGGATCGTTGCGCACGTACACATTGGTGCGCTGGGATGGAACGGTTTCATGACATTCGGAATATTATACTGGCTCGTTCCCAGATTATACCGAACGGATCTGTATTCTAAAAAATTAGCCAGTTTCCATTTCTGGATCGGTTCGCTTGGAATCGTTTTTTATGCAGCATCCATGTATGTTGCCGGTCTTACGCAGTCATTGATGTGGAAACAGTTCAACGGAATGGGCGTTCTTCAATATCCGAACTTCCTTGAGACAACACTGCAGATCATTCCGCTGCATATGATCCGTGCCGTTGGAGGGACATTCTTCCTCACCGGTACATTGGTAATGGTCTACAATCTTGTGAAAACGATCAAACAAGGATCGTTTCTTGCAAATGAAGATGCAGAAGCTCCGGCACTGGCAAAAGATATCGCCAATCCGTCCGATACGAAACATCGTATCCTGGAAAAACGTCCGGTGCAGTTTGCACTGCTAGCGGCTGTTGCTATCCTCATCGGCGGCATGGTAGAAATGATTCCCACATTCATGGTGAAATCGAATATCCCGACTATTGCCAGCGTTAAACCATACACTCCACTGGAATTACAGGGAAGAGACCTTTATATACGAGAAGGTTGTAATAATTGTCATTCTCAAATGGTTCGTCCGTTCCGCTCTGAAACTGAACGGTATGGTGAATACTCCAAAGCAGGTGAATTTGTCTACGATCATCCGTTCCTTTGGGGTTCGCGCCGCACAGGACCAGATCTTCACAGAGTCGGCGGTAAATATCCGAACCTCTGGCATTATCTCCATATGGATAATCCACGGACGATGTCGCCCGGTTCCATCATGCCGAACTATTCATGGTTGTTAACGCAGGATCTTGATACTTCATCCACTGCTCCGAAGATCCGTGCCATGCAGACACTTGGTGTACCGTATCCCAGTGGATTCGATATGATCGCAAACAATATCCTGATGCAGCAGGCAGATTCTATCGCTGTCGATTTGCAGCGCAATAAAGTTCCTGCTGAACCAAACAAAGAGATCATTGCGTTGATCGCATATCTTCAGAGATTGGGTACAGATATTAAAGCGACAGGAAAGTGAGAAGACTATGTTATCAAATTATCTCAGCTCAATTGATGGAGTCTCTGTCTATCCGCTCTTTTCACTGTTCATTTTCATTCCATTCTTTATTGTGGTGACAGTGTGGGTATTCAAATTAGATAAAAAATTTCTGAACTATATGGGCGAAATGCCTCTCAACGATTCAACGGAGTCTGTTGAGGATAGGAAAACAACATTATGAAAAAGATGAACATGATCACTCGTTTATTATTCTTGTTGATTGCCGGTGTCATTCCGCTTGCCGCTCAGGTGCTTCCCGCAGCTCCGGTAAAAGATCCGGCGGCAGAACTTGCATTGATCTTCACTGTATCATTCATGATTTTCGTGATCGCAACGCTGATGTATATCATCGGTGTTATGAATGCCAATGTCGATCCGATCGCGGAATTATATTTTAAGATTAAGCACTATGTCATCCCTCCGCCGAGCGAAGTTGCTGCCGATGTCGGACACGTGTATGATGATATCAAAGAACTCGATAACCGTATCCCGCCTTGGTTCAATTACCTGTTCGCAGGAACAATCGTGTTCGCATTCATCTATATGATCGATTATCACGTTGCGGGGATCTCGAAGCTTTCCGCCGATGAATATATGGAAGAGATCGTTACGGCAAATCTGCAAAAGAAGATTATGCTCGCATCTGGCGGAACGATCAATGAGAATGCTCTAATTGCGTTGAAAGATGCTGAATCCTTAAAAGAAGGGGACGAGATCTTCCACAAATTCTGTTTCACATGCCACGGACCGCAAGCCGGAGGTTTGGTGGGACCGAATTTGACCGATGAATATTGGATCCATGGCGGCGGTATCAAGAATGTCTATAATACGATCAAAAAAGGTGTGCCAACGAAAGGAATGATCAGTTGGGAATTGGTCTTCTCTCAAAAGCAGATCCAGAATATCGGCAGTTACGTCCTTTCGCTTCAAGGAACAAATCCTCCCGGAGGCAAATCGCCCGAAGGACAGAAGTATGTTGAACCTGTTGTCGTTGCACAGGACACTGTCAAGCAAAAAGCGATGTGAGTGTGATACGATAATGGCAGAAGATATGGTCAATGGGACCCTCGGTGAAGAATTCCGCGATTCTCTGGGGATCGTGGAAATAAGCGGTGCGCGGAAATGGGTTTACCCGAAAGAACCGAAGGGAAGATTTACGAATGCCCGGAATGTGTTCAGTGGAATTCTTCTGCTGATTCTTTTCGGCACTCCGTTCATCAAGGTGAACGGTCATCCCTACATGTTATTCGATATTATCGGACGAAAATTCATTCTTTTCGGCTTTGCATTCGGTCCCCATGATTTTTATCTGCTGGGATTGTCGATGATTGCGACGATCGTCTTCATTTTTCTTTTTACAGCTGTTTTTGGACGGCTTTTCTGCGGATGGGTCTGTCCTCAAACGGTGTTCATGGAATCGGTATTCCGTAAGATCGATTATTGGGTGGAAGGGGATCACCATAATCAGCGAAGACTCAATGAGTCGGCAATGACCGGTGAAAAATTCTTTCGCAAAGGGACGAAGTATATTGTCTATTTCATCATTTCGTTTCTCACCGCCAATATGCTGCTGGCATGGATCATTGGCGTCGATGCGCTGCAGAAGATCATTGTCGATCCGATTTCGGAACATGTCTCCGGATTCACGGCCATAATTTTGTTTACTGGACTTTTCTATTGGATATTTATTTGGTTCCGCGAACAGGCGTGTATTCTCGTCTGTCCTTACGGTAGGATTCAGGGTGTTCTGCTCGATACCAATTCTATTGTTATTGCATACGATAATCTTCGAGGTGAACCGAGGAAGAAGATCAAAAGGACCGAAGTCCGAACGGCCGGTGATTGTATCGACTGTAATGAGTGCGTAGTAGTTTGTCCGACCGGTATTGATATCCGCAACGGAACTCAATTGGAATGTGTTAATTGCACCGCTTGTATCGATGCCTGTGACAATGTGATGGATAAGATCAAGAAGCCGCGCGGTTTGATACGGTATGATTCATTGAACGGCATTAAGAGTCAAACCCGGAAGATATTTACTCCGAGAGTGATCGGCTATACCATCGTCCAGTTGTTGCTTTTGTCGTTGCTGTCCTTCTTCCTGACAACACGGTCGGAATACGATGTGACCATTCTTCGTTCTCCCGGTATGTTCTATCAGGAACAACAGGATGATAAAGTGAGTAATCTTTACGATATGAAGGTGCTCAATAAAACATTTGAACAAAAAAATGTTGATGTGAAACTGATGAACCTTAACGGGGAGATCAGGATTCTCGGAGATAATAAGAGCATTCCGCCGCAAGAAGCGATGCTGACAAAGATGTTTGTTCTGCTGGATAAACGTTCCATTACCATGATGAATACACCGCTCCAGTTTGCTGTCTTCGTTGATGGAAAGGAAGTGCAAAGAATCAATACATCATTCCTCGGCCCAGTCGAGAAAAAAGAGAAGCACGAAGAGAAACATGACGAGAAAGAGGAGAAGAAACATGAAAATTAAATTCAATTGGGGGTTTGGAATCGTCGTTAGTTTTATCATCTTCGGTATCGGCACGTTTATTATGGTCTATATCTCTATGAGCACTACGGTAGATCTTGTGACGGAAGATTACTATGAAAAAGAATTGAAATATCAGGATCATATTCAGTTGGTGAAAAGCACTAATGCATTGGAAAAACCTGTGAGTATTGAACTCTTCGATGCCTCCGTAAAGATCAGCTATCCGGATATTGCAGATCATGAAAAATATTCCGGTACAATCTATTTCTTCAGACCGTCTAACAGCAAAGGGGATTTCGTCCGCACGGTCACTCTAGATTCTACACGTTCACAGTTCTTCCCGTTATCGGAATTTACTCCCGGTCTCTGGCGTGCCAAGATCTCATGGAATGTCGGGACTCTGCAATTCTATTCAGAAGTACCTATCATCATTCGCTGATCAATGGAATTCATCGCCGCTCTTACATTAGGTTTTTTCGGTAGTCTGCATTGCATCGGCATGTGCGGTCCGTTAGTACTGGCCGTTCCAAGTAATGCTCAACATCGAGGAAAGTTCATTCTTGAGCGGATCATGTATAATGTCGGGAAAGCGTTTACGTATGGCGGAATGGGCGCTCTGCTTGGCTTCGCAGGACGAAGTATGCTGATGAGTTTTCAACAGAATCTTTCCATTATCGTCGGAATATCCCTTTTGATTACCGTTGCCATCCCGTTGGGATTGCAGTCAAAACTTGATACGATCTCACCGCTTCGGCATTTGTATACATTCGTGAAAATGAAATTTTCTACGCTGATGAAACGCCGTGGATACACAACATTGGGTCTGATGGGGATGCTGAACGGTTTACTGCCGTGCGGACTTGTCTATACTGCGTTGATCGGAGCGACTGTTGTTGCCGATGTTTGGCACAGTGCATTGTTTATGATAGTGTTCGGCATTGGAACTGCACCGGCGTTGGTACTGGTGGCAATGAGCGGTAAACTTATTTCGGTAAAGTACCGCTCATTGTTCAGCAGAGCGGTACCTGTTTTCAGTATTGCGCTGGCGTTAATTTTGATCCTGCGCGGACTCAACCTTGGTATTCCCATGCTCAGTCCGAAAGTCACGCAGACTGTTACACACGAAAAAACGATGGACTGTTGCAAGGAATAATGTTTTTATTTTGAGACGTAATCCATCAACGTTTTGATCTCTTCGTTCTTATCGTCCAACATTATCTTGATCACATCGCCGATCGAGATTAAGCCCGTCAGTTCTTCCCCTTGGAAGACCGGCAAATGGCGGATCTTTTTTTCCGTCATCATTGTCATCACTTCATCGATCTCTTGATCCTCATTCGCTGTCACAAGTTTCTCGCGTGATGTCATGATCTCCTTTGCCGTAACAACAGATGGATCCTTTTTTGCACTCATACAGCGGTGAACGATATCACGTTCAGAGATAACACCCGCAACCGCATTGGCTCCATTCCTCACGATTAAAAAACCGATCTTATTCATCGCCAATTCTGTGACAATGGTCTCCACGGTTGCATCTTCAAGCACAGAAAAAAGCTTTCGACCTTTGGAGTTCAGTATGTCTTTGACCTTCATGGAATCCTCCTGTTTATGATGGTTCTAATGGCTAATGTAAAAAAGGACGTAGTCGAAGTCAAGCTTGTTTCATGTTTATTGTGCTCTGGTGTAGACCGCTTCAACAGCTTTGGATTCTTCTCCCGCCGGCGTGATTTTGTCCATGATAATCGTGACGGTATTTGGTCCATTCAGTTCGATCGTTGTTCACCATCCATAGAGAAGGGATTTGTCCGGAGCAGAATAACTGGCGAGGACCGAAAATATCTCTGGGGAAAGAGTTCCGTGTGAACACATCATTGAAGTGCCGTTGTGAAAACTATCAATCTAACTGCATTCGAAAGTTCCGGAACTGATATTGTGACCGAAGAGCGCTGTTCCGTTAAGAGGTAATACGCTGATGCTCCCGGAGTATTCATGGAAGATCAACATACCGTTGAGAATTGGTTTGAAGGTTCCTACCCAAACTGACTCATCGGCAGGGATGTGGGGTCAAAAAAATGTCCTCGTTATTCCATGCCAAATTTGTGTGAACTTGGTACGGAGATGATGAGGACCTTTTTTCAGCGAAGATTCAATTGTTTCATTCGCCATCGTGCGCGCGTTTGAGATGCGTCACGGTTCGGAACTATCAGTGAAAATTCGTGTTATTTTTTGAATCTGCTGAACCAGCTCTTCTTTTTCGGTGCCGCCGAAGTGGAACTCTCTGCTTTCGGTGTCGCTGAGCTCGAACCGTGTGTCTTTGGTGATGATGATGAGGAGCTATGAGTTCTGGAAGAAGAAGAGGATGAACCATGTGTCCTTGACGAAGATGTTGATGAACCGTGTGTCCTTGACGTAGATGTTGAGGAACCATGTGCCCTCGGTGAAGAGGATGAGGAACCATGCGTTATTGAGGACGAAGTGGTTGATCCGTGTGCTCTCGTTGACGAAGAGTTGGAGCCATGAGTTCTCGGCGACGAATGTCCCGATCGGTTCGACTGTGAAGAACGATGCTGTCTCTGAGCAGGCTGTTTTGACGTTTTGACAGGATTGTGATCGTTCAACGGGAACGGATGATCGTTCATTATGGGGATCTTTTTGCCGATGAGTTTTTCAATGTCGCGCAGATATTCTTTTTCCTCGGCATCGCAGAATGAATACGCTGTTCCCGATGCTCCCGCACGGCCGGTCCTGCCGATTCGATGGACGTATGTTTCTGCAATGTTCGGCATCTCAAAATTGATAACATTTTCCATATCTTCCACATCGATTCCGCGTGAAGCGATATCCGTTGCAACAAGTACCCGTGTTGTCTGTGCTTTGAAATTTGCCAGCGCACGTTGACGTGCATTCTGCGCTTTATTTCCATGGATCGCTTCTGCTTTCACATGATTCTTCACCAGTGCTTTCACTACTTTATCCGCGCCGTGTTTGGTGCGGGTGAAAACAAGTGCAGTTTTGATCGTTGGATCCTTCAACAAATGCATCAGCAGAGCAATTTTATTTCCTTTGTCCACAAACAGCATATGCTGATTGATAATATCCACTGTGGAGGAAACAGGTGTGACAGAGACCTTCTCGGGACTGTGTAGGATCGTGCCGGAGAGTTTGATGATATCCGGCGGCATTGTTGCGGAAAAGAAAAGAGATTGTCTTTTCTCCGGAAGTGCGTGAATGATCTTCTTTACGTCATGGATGAAACCCATGTCGAGCATCCGGTCTGCTTCATCCAGGACGAAGATCTTCACTTCCTTTAGGGATACATATTTTTGATTCATCAGATCGAGCAATCGTCCCGGTGTTGCGATGAGGATATCCACACCGCGCTGAAGAGCGTTCGTCTGCTGTTGCTGTCCGACCCCTCCGAAGATAACGGTCGAGACCAAACCTGTGTGACGGCCGTATGCTTTGAAACTGTCATTGATCTGGATGGCAAGTTCCCGTGTTGGTGTAACGATCAGGCTCTTAATGGTCCGCTTATGGTCGTGAGATTTATTTGCACTGAGTAATTGCAGGATAGGAATGGCGAATGCCGCTGTTTTTCCTGTTCCTGTCTGTGCGCAGCCGAGTAGATCCTTTCCCTCTAGGACTACAGGGATCGCTTTCGCTTGGATCGGTGTTGGATTGGAATATCCCTCTTCTGTGAGCGCTTTCAGGATGGGCTCGATAATGTGTAACGATTTGAATGGCATGAAAATTTATAATGCAGAACGGATATTTAAATGATGGTCCGGTCTTAAATGAATGGAGAAAATGCTCCTATGAGCATCAATGTGACTACAAAATGCTCAAAAAAAACGATAATTCCTTGTTGCTCGGGATTAATCTTTCATAACAAAGGAAATGAGGCGGTTTTCAGCCCGTAAGTCTTTTTGTCAACGTTTGTGAGAAAAGATCCTTGCAGGAAAGGTGATGACAGACCAGAAGAGTAGAAAAATTCCATCAACAGCTATCCCAACCAATCGAAAGGGCAGAAGGATCAGCCACACAAGAGGATAAAGGATGAGTACTGCAAGTGCCAGCGGTGCGG
>CAIVNT010000550.1 GCA_903907305.1 uncultured Ignavibacteriota bacterium | reverse complement strand
TGGAGAGATCTTTACTCCCGGCGCATCCACATTTGTTATTGTGGATTATATCAAAGCGATGTTTAAGGACAAAGAGACCGTTTAGCGTTCGGCATCATCGAACTCTATTGTATAGTTCTCATCGAAAGGAGGTTCAGTTTGAACCTCCTTTTCTTTTTTATTGATAAGGACAATTGTAGACGGTGTAAAGCCAAAAAGATCATCGGCGGAGAATACGGAGGAAAATCCGCGCTCATCAAAAAAAATCTCGAACTTCTTCGAAAATTCATCCAGACGTTTCAGATAATATGCCGTATTCTCATCGGGGAAATTTGCATCCCATTCATGCGCTTCTTTTGCGTTCTCAAATCCCTTCACGTTTGCATCTGACCCTGTGATGTAGTAACGGATTCTGCTTCCCTGTTTGTATTTTTTTGAGGAATGGAGCGCGAGTTCATACACTGCCGAATGGTTCCGTTTCTCTTCGGCGATATCTTTTTTATACACTTCAAGGCTCTCTTTCAGAGTCTCCGTCTTGGCGAAGTCCACGATATCCCAGCCATGTTCACGGATCGTCTTCTCAAGTTCCGTAAAAAGGATATGCAGATCCTCAAAACGATCGTTCAGCAAACATTCGATACACTGTTGAAGATAGTTCCTGCCGAACCGCTCGATGGAGCGGGAGATAAGCGATGAACCTTTGATCGATATCCGCTGATCGTATTGCAGCAGCGCATAATTTTTCTTCTTATAGCTCATGATCTTCCGGAAGCGGCCGCTGAATCCGAGATTGATCCCGTCCGGCAGTTCGGAAGACAAATGCTCAACAAATTTTCGTTCGGCTTCTTCACCGCTCACATTATCCGGAGGGATGAAATAGATACCATCGGTATCCACTTCTATCACTGTTCCATTGTGGATTTCAATTTCCCGGATCAATTTTTTGAGCAGTTCCTGTCCCGTGGTAGTGATAACATCTGCCTGCCGATAATCATTGAATAATCCTTTTCCATATCCCAAATACCCGTAGAACGAATTGATCAATATCTTGAATGAGGACTGCATCGCATCCAGCCGTGTTCGATCCTGCTCTAGCACGGATGACCGCATCAATTGCTTTGTATCGAGCCGAAGTGTTGTTAAATACCGAAGTGCGGATTGGAAGACGTTCAGTTCATCCGTGATCGGTTTAATGCCGCCTGTGAGCATGATGGAAGGATATAAGGACTCAACGTCCGCATGAACGATTGGACTGAAAATACCGGTATAAAAAATATCGGTGTACCCGCCGCTCGTCTGCGTTCCTTTTTGCGGCTTGGGAATTGAATGCCGTTGTTTAATATATTCCCGCAGAAAGATTGATTCGATCTTCGCTGCCGTACCGAGTTTTGCCACTGTTCCGTAATTGAACGGAAGCATCTGTGCAAGATAGAATGTGCTTCCGGAAAGTTTCTCACTGAGTCCGCGTGTTTCTAGTACATCATCCAACGCATACTTTTTTAGTGTATCCGGTTCATGATCCCAATACCACGAGATCTTTTCTCCGGGGATATATGTTCGTTCGGCAGAAGCGAGTCCAAAGTACCGGGCTGCATATTTCAGTCCATGACTCTCCATGTTCCGTTTTGTCATATCGTATGCTTGTACCAGCAGCCACGTGTCGATGATATGACGGCCGTTCACTTCAAAACTTATATATTCGACTGAATTCTCTGCAAATGAAGTACGGGAACGGATTCCGGATGGGATTGAAGCGTCTCTTCCGATAGAAAATTCCACTTCATTCATTTCAGAGCGGCGGAGGATATACGGAAGATCAAAATTGAAAATGTTATGTCCTTCGATCACATCCGGATCTTTTTCTTTGATCACTTTAATACATTGCTGAAGGAGTTTTTTTTCGGAGATATTCTTACCTCCCAGCACTGTTTCAAATCCGCGGTTGTCAGCGATGGCAATAAGAATGATGCGGTCATCTTTCTTATCCGCGCGGCTGAAGCGGTAATCCTTTGAGTATGTTTCGATGTCGATCTGAAGACGATGCAGATCGTGGAACTGAAGACCTTTGAAGAGTGTCTTTCCGCTCTGCATCAGGTACTGTGTATTCATATCCGGACGGAGGAAGATATGTTCCGTATCCTGGTATGAATTGAAATTCGACTTAAACTCTTTCGTTAACTTCCGTAGGACGTAGTTCACGGCATCCCAAAGGACAGGAACAGAAGGGAAGGCACAGAGGTACTGATAGAAATTTGTTCCATCAAGTTTTTTTATCCAATACTTCTCCGGGAATTGTTCAATGAACCGTTTGTCGGACAAATGGAAGAATGGAAAAAATTCCTCGTCGCGGAATGAGACATCGCTGCCGGAACGCGTATAGATCCTGACAATGGAGTCACCATGCGCGTTCACCGCAACAATGTTGGTTTCAT
>CAIVNT010000549.1 GCA_903907305.1 uncultured Ignavibacteriota bacterium | reverse complement strand
CAAAGAAGAAATCCGTGTGGCAACGGCAGCATTCAGATCCGAGAAAGGATTTGTCCCCGGTCTTGCGTTTATTCTCGTGGGGGAGAATCCTGCATCACAGGCGTACGTGAGAAGTAAAGGGAAATCGTGTGAAGAGATCGGATTTTACTCTATTACCGAACGGATCCCTGCGGATTCCACGGAGGGTGAACTGCTTGCAATGATCGATCGGTTCAACCGTGATGAAAAGATCCACGGCATACTCGTGCAGCTTCCTCTGCCGAAACATATCAACGAACAGAGAGTGATCGAAGCGATCTCGCCGGCGAAGGATGTGGATGGTTTCCATCCCGCAAATGTCGGGAAGATGATGATCGGTATCGACACATTCTTTCCCTGTACGCCGTATGGGATCGTGGAATTGCTGAAACGGACGAAGATCGATCCTTCGGGTAAGCATGTTGTGGTTGTGGGACGGAGCAATATCGTCGGAAAGCCGATCGCGAATATGCTTGTACAGAAAAAAGAATGGGCGAATGCCATTGTAACGATCGCTCATACTGGTGCTAAAGACATCTCTTACTACACGAAACAGGCGGATATATTGATCGCCGCTGTCGGTAAAGCACATGCCATTACGAACGATATGGTGAAATCGGGCGTTGTTGTGATCGATGTCGGTATCAACCGTGTGGAAGATGCTTCAGCGAAGAACGGATATCGATTGACGGGAGATGTGGACTTTGAATCGGTGAAGGATGTAGCTTCGGCGATCACGCCTGTTCCCGGAGGAGTCGGTCCGATGACGATCGCGATGCTGATGGTGAATACATTCCGGGCAGCAGGAGGAAAATTCTAGCGAAGTATTCTTCGATATTATCATTTAATAAAAAGTGCGGAGAGTTAGTCCGCACTTTTTATTTTATCACAATATCAGTTCCGAAACGCGTTCCGTTTCCGGCTGTTCGATCCTGATCACTCTGCTCGAACTTCCTTTCTCCACCCAAATGATCGACCTTCCTTCGAAATCGTTCGATTCCACTTTATAACAGTCGATCCCTTTCACAATCTCTTCGCCGATCAGTTTCATTGTGAACGGTATAATGAGGTTTGTCTGCGGATTCAGCATCTGGAATGTGTAGGCATGCTGAACGGAGAAATCCAGTGTTCTTGCAACGATAGGTGATTGAGAAAAATCAAATACACGGCCGATAAAATCAGGATCGTTCTTCATCACTCTGTTATATGGTTTCATCAGTGTGGAAATGTGCAGCCGTTGTTTTTCGTAATTGCAGCGCGTATCCATCATGATCTGTCCGTTCACAATGATCTTGCTGACGGAAGCAATGGGAGTTAGATCCGTGTTCATTGTGCCGGAAACAGTCTTGGTAAATCCTGCAGTGATAATGTTCATGTAGATCTCTACCGTGGAGTCCGTGCGGAGAAATGAGACCTGATATAATCCATTCCCTTGTTTGCCGATGGATGAATAGGTGAGCACTTCGGGTTTGGATGTAATCCATTGTGTCTTGAACGGTGTCGGTTCTGCAGCAAAGACAGTCGACGCAGCGGCAAGCAATAGGAAGGACTGGAATATTATTTTCATGAAATTTCTCCGGTTAGTGAGTGAATGGGTATAGTAGTACTGCGTCTGTTGTGCTGAATTATTTTCAGCTCCATACGGGTGTGACTGTTATGGGTGCATTGGGATTGTCCGAAGTGATCTGTTCCGGACAAGGAAGGGATGGTGTTTGTGCTGTTCTGTATTACGTATGAAAGACTATTTGTTGATGGACCGGCGCGAAACAACATAGAGGATCCACAACAGTATTCCGATCCCTGCATAGATCGACGCACTGACAGGTGCTTCTAAAAAGAGCCAGTACATTCTTCCGTCTGTGTAAAGAAATGAAAATGGAGTTAGTGAAAAGAAAAAAGCGAATCCCATCAGATATTTTTGACGTTGAAGTAATGTGTGTGTCCGTTTCAAAGTCTTCATTTCATCGTTTGCTGTCAGCGGATTGGCCGGATCCGGCGGCAAACTCGCTGCTGTGATCTTCCGCAACTGTTCTGCAAAATCCGGATGCTCTGCGATGTATTCTGTGACCGCTCGTTTGGTATCTTCACTGCAATCGTCGGAAAGGTAGAGCGGGATGAGATCTGCGATGATGTCTTTGGTGATGTTCATATTGTGTTCCTTTATGATAATCGTAGTGAAGCAAGTTTTTGACGGACCCGGAAGATCTTCACTTTGATCGCCGAAATGGTCAGACCGGTCAGCTGAGCGATCTCCTGATAGGAGAGTTCTTCGCGGGCTTTCATGATCATTACGGTCCTGTCGATCTCCGGCATTCCGTCCAGCACTTTGAGAGTCTGCTCTAATTCGGACCGGTTTTCGGTCTGATTCAAAGGAGTATTCGATGTCTCCGGAATATCTTCCGTAACGGGTGAGAATATGCTGTTCCGCCGTCTCCGTTGAAGATGGAGATTGCGAGCGATCGTGAAGAGATATGCTTTTACGGTCTCCTGACGCATTTCGGAATTACTTGTCCAAACACGTATGAAGGTTTCAGATGTGATATCTTTTGCATCATCCTGATCTCCGCACAACCAATATGCAAAACGGTATACGTCGGCTGAATACCGAGAATAGAGCGTTTCAAATATTGTGTTGTCTTGTTCCATGTACATATAATATCCCTCAAACAGACAAAAGTTACATCCGAAATCTTTTCCCTAAAAAGAAAAAGGCGGACAATAGTCCGCCTACGCAGTTCTCACTGTAACACTGCATTATTCTTTCGTTTCCCAGAAGATCCCGGCCAATGCCAGCTGTCTCAGGATCGGTGCGACCTTGTATCGTTCTTCATGATAATGAAGATATAATGCATCCAGCACTGCAACGACATTGGAAAATCCTATCTGCTCACCCCACGCGATCGGACCATGCGGGTAGTTCGTTCCATGTTTCATTGCCTCGTCAATATCCTTCGGTGAAGCAACATCGTTCTGAACGGTGAAGAGTGCCTCGTTGATGATCTGGCAGAGGATCCTCGGCATCACCATTCCGACACTGTCCTGCACCATTGCTGTCTCCTTCTTCGCAGATTCGAACAAGGCTTTCACGGTATCAGCGGTCTCTTTTGTCGTATGAAGCGAGGGTGAGAGTTCGACCAGCGGATTGGCCAATAATGTCGGGAACGCAGCAATGCCCACAAAACGGTGAAGATGTTTCAAATGATGGGATTGCGAAAGGATCGTTTCTGCCACGGCGTTCGATACGATCGGAACATTCGCCGGAAGCGCCTCATCCAGTGCCTGCAGATTCTTTCTTTTTTGTTCCGTCGAGGCGATCGTCAGTTCTATTGCGACCGTGATCTTTTTCGCAGAGTTCTTTACGGAGCCGAGGTTCTTCAGTTCCTGGACCGCGATTCCTTTTTCCTGGAAGGCCGTTGAATACTCTCGCACCAATTGTTCATCCCCGAGAAGACAGACGAGATGCTTCACATCCGTTTTTCCGGTTTTCTCTTTCTTGGATGCAGGAGGAGTTGCTTTCAGTTTGCGTTCAGGCTTTACAGGTTTTGTTTTCGATTCGACAGCAGGAACGATGGCCGCCGCCGGAACGGAATCGATAACGGAAGGGGCAGAAGCAGCATCAATTCTGACAAGGGCCTTCTTTTTTGATTTCGGTTTTTCTTTTTTTGTCTGTTTTTTCATTTCTCTTCGTAATTATAGAATCCCTTTTTTGATTTCTTGCCGAACAATCCCGCTTCCACCATCTGTTGCTGGATCTGGCTCGGACGGAAGCGCGGTTCGTGGAATGTCTGTTCGTAGATCGATTCGGTAACGGAGAAGTTCACGTCATTGCCGATCATATCCATCAATTCGAACGGTCCCATCTTGAATCCGCCACTCTTCTTTACGATACGGTCGATCTCTTCAAGCGATGTGACATTCTCCCCGAGGATCTTCAGTGCTTCACCGTAGAATGGTCGTGCAACGCGGTTCACGACGAAACCGGGAGTATCCTTTACCTGGATTGTCTTTTTCCCAAGCTGTTCTGCGATCGCCGTGGCGGATCTTATCGTCTCGTCGGAAGTAAGAGTTCCTTTCACGATCTCCACCAGTTTCATTTGATGGACCGGATTGAAGAAGTGCATACCTACAACCCTTCCCGGATGTTTCGTTGCGGACGCGATCGAAGTAACCGAAAGGGAAGAGGTGTTCGTTGCAAGGATGGTTGTATGATGAGCGATTTGATCAAGCTTTTTGAACAGATCGCGTTTCACTTTAATGTCTTCGAGCACTGCTTCAATGATCAGATCGCAGGTATCAAGATCGTTGATATTCGTCCTCTTCTTGATCCTCGTCAACGCCATCTTCATATCATCATCCGAGATCTTGTTCTTATCCACGCTTCTTTTCATCTCGTAGTTGATCTTTTCCACACTGCGGCGGATCACTTCTTCGTTGATATCATACAGCGATACATTGAATTTATTCAATGCGGCAATATGCGCGATACCCGCACCCATTGTTCCCGCACCGACGATTCCTATAGAAATTGCCATAATTGGTTAAAAATGATGGTGAAATGGTAGCAGATTCAAGGTCTGTTCGATCGAACGGAATGAAATTACAGAATGATTGGTGTAAAACCAAAGGGAAAAAGGGGAGATTTATGCATCCTATCCGACGTTCCTCATTATCAAGAACCCTGCCGCAACGATCAACATCGCCCCGATCAATTTACTGCCCAGACGTTCTTCTGAGAATATCTTCCCGCCGAAAAAAGAGGCATAGAGTATTGAGGTCCGTTTGACGGCAAGCACCAGTGCGACCGGTGCAAGGGCTGTTGCTTCCAATTGTGTGAATCGATAGGCCAATGTCAGAGCGGCAGCGGCCGCAATGAGTGGCCACTGAACTGCGGACTTGTGAAAGATCCGTGCCGGTGGGTATCTGCGAACAAGCAGGACAATAAAAAAAAGTATAGAATAGACAAGATGTTGATAGAATAACACTAACAGCGGTGCGATCCGCAATCCTGTCACCAGCATTTTATCGAATACGGAGGAAAAAGCAAAGAGACCCACGGCGCCGAATGCATAATAGTATTTTTTTGAGAAGAGCATCGTTCTGAACGGTTGAAAGAACATTCCTTCCGGATTTTTGTCCAGCATGTAGACACCGACGATCATCAAGCAGATACCGATCCATTCCGTAGGATGTATTCCCTCGCCGATGATCAATAATGAAACAACAGCCGTTACTGCCGGGGTCAGTCCCAGCAGCGGCAATGCGCTGCTGATCTGATTATGCCGAAGTGACAGCATCACCAATAGGAATGCCGATGCTCCCAGAATGCTTTTTCCGATGATGATGGCCAACGCCTGCGGTGGAATTACAAAGATGTCGGTTGTGAAAGGGATAAATAATGAGAGAATGACGACAGAGAGTGAAACAGAGAATGAAAATTCCAACGCGTCCAGACTGCAGAGGATCTTTTTCTGCAAAATGGCTGATGCGGCGGAAAGGAGGGCGGAACATGTCGCCAAAGTGAACCAGAACATTAGATTGATCCTAAATCGTAATGGTGATTGATAGTGAGAAATTCCTTCCCGGTGCATCCCTGTTCGTTCCGCGGATCGTTGAGAGATGATTGTGATATGCTTGGTCGAAAATATTTTGGATCCCGCACCGGACGGTCAACGAGAAAAGCCCGGCCGTTAAAGGATCGGACACTGCATCGATGCCGGAAACTGCATAACCGGCCGTCCGTGTTTCTCCCGCAGCGGTAAAGGATTGTGCAGCGTTGAACGATGATGAAAACACAAAGGTTCCGATTCCATTGACGTTTGTTTGTATCTCAACAGTCCCATGGACCGGGGGAATGAATGGAAGATTAGTGTGTGTGGCGGTGTTCTCTCCGCGCACGGAACTGACAGAGATCAACAGTGTAGTCCCCGGAACGAGTTGTTGTTCGCCGGAGATCTCAAAACCGTAGAGTCTGGCCCTGCTGATGTTCCGTTTGACGAATGCAAAGCTTCCTTCAAATGTTCCCGGAACATCGCTGACAAGATCGGTGAGGCTGTTGATGAAAAGATCGGTACGAATATTCATACCGTCTGTATGCCATCGCACTCCTGCATTCATGCCGGTGCAGTGTTCCGGCTTCAGATCCGGATTACCGACATGGATGCCGTCTCCGAGAGTGAGATACTGATAACGTTCTTCAAGCGACGGTGAGCGGAACGCGGTGGAGATAAGCATCGTCAGATCGACGTTCACGAACAGTGAATACTGTACACCGCCGTTGATACTCCATGATCCGTTCGTTGCACTGCCGCTCTTCCACAGGACAGTTTGGTTTGGCGGTGTTCTGTCGAGCGAACCGTTCGTGATGACATATTCGGGATTGACTGCTTCATCATTCGTGACACGGATCCAATCATAGCGGGCACCGGCGATGATTGAAAATATATTTGGTATGACCGACCATTTATCCTGTCCATAGATCCCCGCGGAGAGGAACTGTGAATGCGGTACGGGGATATCGCCGGTAACGGTCTTGTTTGCTTTGTTGATCTTCTCACGTTTGCTGGTCAGATCACGCTGCCAGACTTCGGCACCGACGGCGAGAAAATTATTGACACCTGTATTGATATTCGATTCGATCTGCGCAGTGATCGTGGCATGGACTGCATGCGGTGTGAGAGTTAATGACGGAGTTTGAATGATCTCTACATTACGGTAAATATTTTGATATGAAAGACGGGCGGTCAGAGACAAGACCGATGCGGAAATATCGGGGAGCGTATATTCAAGACCGAAGAGCTCCCGGCGCATTTGTTTGTAAGTAGCTGTTGCTGCAGCGGAGATAGGAGAGCCTCCGGAAATGCCGGTATCTTCCGCTTGCGACCGTTGGTATGAAAGATGCAGGGATTGTTCGTCAAATGTTTTGAGCCCAAGTGATCCTGTGAAGTTGAAATCCCTGAACTGTGAATTTGGAAGTGGCCCAGACGGAGTAGATATGTTGTCAGCATGACGTAGACTGCCGCTGATCCTTCCGGACATCCGTTCGGATGTTCCTTCCAGTGCGATGTATTGCGAAATGCAGTTATTAACAGCGGTAAAATCACCGCTCACTTCAGCATGCGTGTGGGAAACTTCAGTAAATGCAGCTCTTTTTGAGGTAAAATGGACAATACCGCCGAGAGCTCCGGTACCATATACTGCGGCTCCCGAAGAACGGATCGTTTCGATCCGTTCCAGGTCATGGACGTTGAATAAGGAAAGCGCTCCTGAAATATCACTGGCTGTTTCAATTCTGATATTATCCACCAATGCAACGATACTGGAACGGTTCATTCCCCTGATCGCAATGGATGTTTCCCACGTCCCGTCCTGAACAAGAGAAAGCCCGGGGGTATGTTTGAGAATATCGGAGGATGTCGCTTCAGGATGGCGAAGCAGATCGTCGTGCGAAAGTATGTTTGTCGGGAAAGGAGTATTTGCTTCGGCGGCGGGCAACCGTGTACTGCGGATCAGGATCTCGTTCGTTTGAAATATTCTCGGTTGAAGTATGATCGTGACAGTGTCGCGGGATTGCACAAATGAGGAAACATCCTCTGCGTCGTCACAATATGCCGGATGACGGACGGTGATGAAATACACTTCAGAAGAATTGGAAGTCAATTGAAAAAATCCTTGTTCATCACTACGTCCAATTCCTCCGGGCCCTCGCAGTGACACCACTGCATGTGCGATACCGGAGTTCGTGCTGCCGTCAATGACCCTTCCTATGATCGTTACTGTCTGGCCCGAGGAGAACGAGAAGAAAAGAATAGTGTAGAAAAATTGAACACTGAGTCGTTGAAAAACTCTACAGATAATTTTATTTATAAGATCGTGCGGTCCAGCAATAGTGGAGACGTGTGCGGTTGAGATGAGGAGAACGGATGTTGGGAGAACTGACACGACAAATATACCAGAGATGATATGTGTTGAAAAAAATCTAACGAAACAATGTTCGGATAGCAATCACCATCTTGATGTTTAATATTAATACCGTGGATGATACATTACAATTCTGTCTTATTTCAAAAAATTATTTTATTCATACGGGAGTGAAGTACTGTTTCTCGGGGAATATCTCTCTATATTTCAATATGCCCATCGGCATTCTCGATGGTTAAGCGGTGTCATGAAATGTGAAGGAGCTCGTTGTCCGCCGGAAATTTTCTGTGAAGCACTCTATTGAAAATCATTTACAACATAATTCGATTAGCATCACGACGTAGAGTTACGAGACCATACCAAGTATAGATCCGCTATACTTCATTACACATCAGTTCGGCGTGCTGTACATTCCATAGCAGTACGAAGAATTCCGCCGCTCAGCCATCCCCGTATGCCCCAAGCAGGGAGGTTGATATGTCTTTCCCTGATCTGAATAAAACAATTTCACCCCTCATTCAACAGATGACGTTGCCGTATCATGCCGATGACTGCGCTCGTCAACAATTCTATTTTCAGTACACAGTAAAACTACAATCCGTCGTTCCAGAGGAATACTGCCGGGGATCGATGGACCGATGTATCCAATTTTGAAAAGGAGTAATTATGAATGCAACACGTTCGTTGGCACAGGAACTTCAGGAGATCGATTCCGTTATTTCAAAATATAAAGGGAAACATGGTGAACTGCTTGGTATCCTTGAGGAGTCACAACTTCTCAATGAACATAAATTCTTGTCCGAAGAAGCTTTGAACCATGTGGCGCTCAAAACAGGCGTTCCGCTTTCACGCGTCTATAACGTCGTCACATTCTACTCGTTCTTCAATCTTAAACCGCAGGGGAAGCACACCATTACCGTCTGCCGCGGAACGGCATGTCACACCAAAGGATCACGGACGCTGCTGGGCGATCTCGGATTGATCCTGAACTGCAAAAAGGAGTTGGATGAGGGAGAACCGTTCTTCACTACCCCGGACAATCAATTCACCGTGACGACCGTTGCCTGTTTCGGACAATGTGCGCTTGCTCCGGTGATAGCGATCGACGGTATCATTTACAGTAATGTGACGACATCAAAACTGCAGATGCTCGTCCGCCGAATTTCTAAAGTACGGAGGATCCATGAACATCATTGATGCTGCCACGATGGAGATGTTTCGACAGAACGGATTGAAGAAACTGCTGCCCAATGTACCGAAGATCTCCGTCGGTATGGGAACATGCGGAATCGGTAATGGTGCAAGAGATGTCTATGACGCTCTGCAACGAACGATCAAAGCGAAGGGAGTTTCCATTCGGCTTTCGTTGACCGGTTGCTTCGGGTTCTGTGCTGAGGAGGTCCTGGTGAATTGTTATCTGCCGGGAATGCCGCTTGTGATTCTTCACAAGGTGACAGTGAAAGATGCGGAGAACATCGTTGAGAGTCTAATGAAAGGTCTCATGCCGCTGAAGAAGGCGCTCTGCAAGATCGAGCGATGGGATTTTCTGACCGCTAAAATAGAGTTCGGAACGGGGATCATCAGCGTTCCGCTTTGGAACGAACTGCCGTTCTTCAAAGGACAGAAAAAGATCGTTCTCCGCGAAGCCGGATTGATCGATCCGGAGGATATTGAAGAGTATATCGCGGTCGGAGGATTCAGATCGTTGATGCGATCGCTGACGCAAATGTCACGAGATGCAGTGCTGGATGAGATCAAACGGTCAAAGTTGCGGGGACGGGGAGGGGCAGGATTCCCAACGGCGATCAAATGGGAAATGATGAAGAAGGTTGAAACCGGTCAAAAATATATCATCTGCAATGCGGACGAAGGGGATCCGGGAGCATATATGAACCGGAACGAGATCGAGAGCGATCCTTTTGCCTTGATCGAAGGGATGCTGATCGGCGCGTATGTAATGGGTGCATCCGAAGGGATCATGTATGTTCGTGCTGAATATCCGCTTGCCGTTGAGCGATTCAGGAAAGCTGTTGCTGTTGCACGGGACTCTGGTTTTCTCGGGATGAACATTTTCGGATCCGATTTCTCATTCGATCTTTCGTATGTGGAAGGTGCAGGTGCATTCGTCTGCGGTGAGGAGACAGCGCTGATCGCATCCATCGAAGGACGCGCCGGACGGCCGCTGCCTCGGCCTCCATATCCCGCGCAAAAAGGATTATGGGGAAAGCCGACGAATATCAATAATGTTGAAACGTGGTTCAATATTCCGGTCATCGTTGCGATCGGCGGCGATGCGTTCGCCAAGTTTGGTACGACGAACAGCACTGGGACGAAAGTATTCTCGCTCGTCGGAAAGATCAAGAATACCGGGCTCGTCGAACTGCCACTCGGTACCATGCTGGAAACGATCATTTATCAGATGGGGGAAGGGACCGGTACGAAGAAGAAGATCCGTGCGGTGCAGACAGGCGGACCATCGGGCGGCTGTATTCCCGTCGAGCATTTCAATACTCCCGTCGATTATGAATCTCTTTCGAAACTCGGAACGATCATGGGCTCCGGCGGCATGGTCGTGATGGATCAGGATAATTGTATGGTGGATGTTGCACGCTATTTTGTGGAAGTGACTGCTGCTGAGTCGTGCGGCAAATGTACGCCGTGCAGGGAAGGTCTTTCGCAGGCGCTCGCGATCCTGAACAAGATCACGCATGGCGATGGTACGATGGATGATCTCGACACACTCGAACGTTTGTGCTATGTCATCAAGGATTCATCGCTGTGCGGTCTGGGACAAACGAGCGCAAATCCTGTCCTCAGTACACTGCGGTATTTCCGCGATGAATATGAGAAGCACATCACCGAGAAACGCTGTAAGGCGGGAGTCTGTGAGAATCTGTTCATGGCGCTCTGCGAGAACAGTTGTCCGCTGCATATGAACATTCCGGGATATCTGCAGTTGCTGAAGGAAGGAAGGATCGAAGAAGCGTTCGAGTTGACCCTTCGTGATAATCCGCTTCCCGGCACGGTTGGTCGCATTTGTTATTTCCATTGTCAGATGCGTTGCAGACGGGATATGGTGGACGATCCGGTGAATCAGGGCGAGATCCATCGTTACCTTGCCGACACGATCTATAAGATGGGAAAAGAAAAAGAGATCTATCAGCGGTTGATCAGGGAAAAACTTTCCTCGACCGGTAAAAAGATCGCGATCGTCGGAGCAGGTCCCGCAGGATTGACCGCCGCATTCTATCTCGTCCGTCTCGGACATGCCGTGACTGTGTACGACGGACATGCGCGCGCCGGAGGAATACTGCAATACGGCATTCCGGCATATCGTTTGCCAAAAGAAGTCGTCAACAAAGAATTGGAATTATTTAAAAAACTTGGAGTCAAATTCATTTTCAAAACCCGGATCGGGAAAGAGATCTCCTTGAAAACACTCCAGTCACAGAATGACGCCGTGTTTATTGCCGTCGGAGCGCAAAAGGATATCGAACTCCATATTGACGGGAACTCGTTGGATGGTGTACTGCAGGGATATGAATTCCTGGAGGATCTAGCGATCGGCGGCAGGTTACGTGTCGGGAAAAAAGTGGTCGTTGTCGGAGCAGGAAATGTTGCCATCGACGCCGCACGCTCCTGTCTGCGGAACGGTTCTGATGTCACGATCGTTTACCGCCGTGATCGCGACGAGATGCCGGCGAACGAGCATGAGGTAAAGGATGCAATGGATGAGAACATCCGCTTCATGTTCATGTCCGCACCGTACAGGATCATCGGCGACCGGAACGGGAAAGTGACAGGCCTTGAGATCAACAAGATGAAGTTTGAAGGATTTGACGGTTCCGGCAGGAAGAAACCGGTCGAAACGAATGAAAAAGAGATCATTCCGTGTGATAACGTCATCCTCGCCATCGGCGAAAAGGTGGATTTCGAAGCGGCCAAAGAAGCGGGGGTCGAACTCCGCAAGAACGGAACGGTGAAGATCCAACAGCAGACGTGCAGGACGAACATCCCTTCAGTCTATGCCGGCGGCGATGCGGTGACCGGGCCGGCCACGGTGTCCGAAGCAATGGGGATCGCGCGTCATGCGGCCGAGTCGATCGATAACGATCTGATGAAAGAGAAACGATTCCATAAGCTCTTTCGGGAATTTAATTATAAGGACGAAGTAGAATTGGAACCCGAAGAGGCAAAGATGATCGAACCGAAGAAGGTCCCGGTGAAGGAGCGTATCTCCAGTTTTCAGGAAGTGCTTGCCGGTTACACCGGAGAAGAGGCGCTGCTGGAAGCGACCCGGTGCCTTCGGTGCGATGTGAAATGTCATGAATTCAACGATCAATAGGGAACACTTATGAATACGACAACAATGGTCAATATCAAAATCAACGGCAACGATCACCAGGCTCCGCTCAATGCAACGATCCTGGAAGCGTGCAAACGGGGAGGTATCAATATCCCGACACTCTGTTTCATGGAGGATGTATCGAAGAACGCTTCCTGCGCAGTCTGCGTTGTGGAAGTGAAGGGAGCGAAATCACTTCTCCGTTCCTGCACCGCATGCGTGTACGATGGAATGGAGATCGTCACCAATTCACCCCGTATCCGCGATGCCCGCAAAACGAGCGTCGAACTCCTGCTGGCGAATCACCCGAAGGATTGTCTCTCCTGTCTTCGCAATCAGAATTGTGAACTCCAATCACTTGCATCGGATCTTGGTGTGAAGGAAGAACGGTATGTCAGGACAAAGAAAATGGAGAAATGCGATACGAGTTCCATCGCCATCCATCGCGATCCGAATAAGTGCATCCTCTGCGGCCGGTGTATCTCCGTCTGCCAGAACGTTCAGACAGTCTCGGCAATAGGACTCTCGGGACGCGGGATCAAATCCAGGATATCCACCTATATGGAGAAAGGGCTCGGGAATGTTGCCTGCACATACTGCGGTCAATGCGCGCTTGTCTGTCCCACCGGTGCCATCGTGGAGCGTGACGATACGGACAGCGTCTTCGAGGAAATGTCCAATCCTGAAAAATATGTGATCGTGCAGACTGCCCCCGCCGTCCGTGTCGGCATCGGTGAGGCGATGGGAATGGAACCCGGGAGTCTGGTGACAGGGCAAATGGTGGCTGGACTCCGGAAACTCGGATTCAAAAAAGTATTCGATACTCAGTTCACCGCCGATCTCACGATATTGGAAGAAGGATATGAACTGATCGACAGAATCAGGAACAACGGCAAACTTCCGATGATCACTTCCTGTTCGCCCGGCTGGATCAAATTTGCCGAGCACTTTTTTCCGGATCTTCTGGGACATCTCTCTTCCTGCAAATCGCCTCAGCAGATGTTTGGTGCTGTTGCAAAGACATATTATGCGGCGAAGATGGAGATCGATCCACGTAAGATCGTCGTTGTTTCGGTGATGCCGTGTACCGCAAAGAAATATGAGGCGCGCCGTCCGGAAATGAGAGGAGCCTTCGACTTCTGGAAGGACAAACGTGCATGGTCCAGTGAAGATGCATTTTACGATGTTGATTATGTTCTCACGACGAGAGAGTTGGCTCGTATGTTCAGAGAGACAGGGATAAAATTCTCTTCTTTACCGGTAGAGGATTTTGATCATCCGCTCGGCGCATCAACGGGTGCGGCAGTGATCTTCGGTGCTACCGGCGGCGTGATGGAAGCGGCGCTTCGCACTGCGTATGAAGTGATCACTGGAAATCCTCTGGCCGACATCAATTTTACGGCTGTCCGGGGGATGGAAGGGATCAAGGAAGCAGAAGTGGAAATGAACGGATTGAAAGTGAAAGTGGCGGCTGCACACACGCTGAAGAATGCCCGTACTTTGATGGAGCAAATTGAGAAAGGTGAATCACCCTACGCGTTCATCGAAGTGATGACCTGTCCTGGTGGTTGCCTCGGCGGTGGCGGACAGCCGATCCCGACAACATGGGAGATCAGAAAGAAACGCGCAGAATCGATCTATGCTGAGGATGCTAATAAACCGCTCAGGAAATCACACGAGAATCCTGCCGTTCAGACACTCTACACTGAATTCCTGAAAGAACCATTGGGAGAGATGTCGCATCATTTGCTCCATACCCGGTACCGGGAACGGGGTGTGTTCACATGGAAAACCAATGAAAACGATCCAAGTATGGAAAAGAACAATTCATTTGCTGCGCATTAAGCGTCATCGGAGATTTCGTTGAAAGGACAATATTCCGCCATTCACGGCGGGATATTTTTTTTACTACTCCATGGACCTGTTTCCTGCCGAATTACGATACAGTGGGGTAATTTAGAAATGAATTCGCGGAGAGGAGATACTATCTTGTAGAGAACGATTGAGAAAAAGTTGTTGGTCAGGGATGAGTTCCCAAAGAGCATTGATAGGTGGTTACTCCCCGGGTGAGTCAACAGTCAATAACGAAATGAAAAAACGACTGTATCGAATTCTGTTCCGTTAAGGATCGGATGCTCCGTATACGCGCTGTGGTTAAATCGAATCTCCAGATGTGAGGCAAAGAATTCGATCGGATTGAATCCGGTTTGATCCGGAATTGAAGAACTGATGTATTTGGAAAGACCTAATGTGCTGATGGAATATCCGGAAGTTTTATAGACAAGATTACCATCCCCTTCATAAGAACCGGACCGGATGACCACCGTCTCGAGGATCCCGGCAGAAAATCCGCGCCGGACACACACATATCCGTGTGCTTCGCCGTTAAGAATGTTCTGCGTGATATTGATCTTGCCGATGTATGATCCAGTGTATTTCCAGGATCCATCATTGAATCGTTCAAACAGAAGATTCTCTGCCTCACGAGCGATGGTAACATTCACCATCTCTATCATTGTATTCTTTACGCGGAGAGAAAAGCCCGCGTTCGCCGACAATCCTAACCGTGCTGTGCGCGGTAACGGATCGGAGGGGGAGCCTGCGTATGAAATACCGCCTCCGATATTGTTCACGGCATATGCTCCGGTGATGAAAAGAAATGGCGCAGCAATATTTTCGGCCTGAGATTCCTTCCGTTCCATGAATGGAACGATCGGAAGCGAACCGACAATGCCGAAGTCCCACGCCCAAAGTTGGGCTTTTCCGTTGCCTCTTTCCTGTGCAGTCCCAATAGGACTCAACGAAGAAGTGATTTTTTTGAACGTTGTCCCTACGGCAATTTTATATCCCGCATCAATGCCGACACCAGCGCTGAAATTGTCACTTGCTTCGTATCCTTTAAAACTGGCAACGGCATCCGGACCTGCTTCAGTTGTTACAATGAATTCACCAAGATTTAAAAATACCCGTGAGTATCCGACTCCCATACTGAAGGAAGACTTCTCATCCAGCGGCATTTTCATTCCGTAGACGATTGTTGAGTTTGTTATCCAAAGATCGTTCAGATTGAATGCGGGAAGCCACAGCGTCGGTTTGGAGTTCAATTCTGTACTGAAGAAGTTAGACTGTGTGTGCATCCCGATCTGTGCGGGATTGAACAACATCGAAGAAGGACTTGATGCATTGGCAACCGTTGAAATACCCCCCATTCCGTTTGCTTCAACGGAAGTAGGTATCATCAAAAATGGTAATCCCGTGCTGCCGGATTGGGAATATGAAATCGTTGTGAGTGTTGCAACTGATGTGATAAGTGCGAGGAAGAGGAGTGTCTTGTTCATGCAGCCCTTTCAAAATCGTCAGCGTTTTACTAACGAAAACTCCGGCAGCCTTCAACGCCAATCCCTTGGCATATTGGGTCGCCGGAGTTTCAGATCTTTAATAGAGGAACATCGGTTTTCCGATCACGTTGAAGACGCGGGGACGATACTGCTCCTGATCGTATAATTCCTGCACATCCACACGTTTCGTTCCATCCATGATCGATTTCAGCGGAACGGTGGTATATTTGCCATCGCGCAATGCAACCATTCTTCCGGTATGTTTTTTGAGGACGAGGTCCGTTGCGAGATTCGCATAACACATCGCCACCATTCTGTCCAGCGCATCGGGTTCGCCGCTGCGCATCAGATATGCTACCTGCTGATTGATGATATGCGCTCCGGTGATCTTTTGTATCGCTTCGCCGGTGATAGAACCGATGCCGCCGAGTTTCTTATGTCCGTACGCATCCGCTTGTCCGTATTCCACAACTTTTCCGCCGATCATCTGTGCACCTTCGGAGATCGTCATGATGGCATAGCCGCTCGGATTATTTCGTTTATCTTCCATCAGTAGCGCAGCGAGTTTTTCCGGATCGAAGTGAACCTCGGAGATGATCGCTCGGTCAACTCCCGCAAGGTACGCGGAGATGAGCGAAGTCTCACCGGAATTCCTTCCGAACAATTCAATCACGCCAATGCGCTCGTGTGAACCGGCGGAGGTACGAAGGTTGGTGATGAATTCAACGCTGCGTGTAACGGCAGTGGAGAAGCCGATGCAGTAATCTGTTCCGTAGACGTCGTTGTCCATTGTTTTGGGAATGGAAACAACGGGAAATTTTTCGTCATGCAGTCTCACGGCAAAACTTTGCGTGTCATCACCGCCGATGGCGATCATCACATCGATCTTGAGATATTCCAGCACTTTCAGAACGTGCGGTGTAAAATCGCTGACCGGATCTCCGCTTTTCGGGGGATTCTTCGGGTCCTGCAGGAATATCGGAATGTCGGACCATTTCACTTTTTGCGGATTCGTCCGCGATGTGTGAAGGAATGTTCCGCCTGATCGTCCGATGGTTCGTGTATTCTGTTTGGTAAGCGGAATCACCCATTGATCTTGATCATCGGGATTGTTCATATCAAAGTTCAACAATCCTCCCCAGCCGCGCCGGATGCCGTACACTTCCGCGCCGGCATTTGTTGCGTGATACACCACTTCTTTGATGCAGGGATTAAGTCCGGGCACATCGCCGCCCCCGGTAAGGATTCCGATTCGCATAACTATTCCTTTCGTTTATTCTGATTTTCAGATGGATACAGAGTCTTTTGTCTTGAAACAGATGATACAAGAACCAAATGTATAAAGACTCAAAGATTGTACCACCGAAAAAGGTGGAAATCAATTAAAATATGGAGGCGTATTGTTATTATCGCAAAAGCGGAAAGGAGATTTTTATTTATGGCGATGAATGCTTCTTTGTTGCGATAAACGTGATGTTCAGTGGGGTCGCGACGGTACGGATGCTATCGAAAGACCGTTCAAGAATTTCTTTGATCGCTTCACTCGTGATCGTCCCTTCCGAATGATCGTTGTGATAAACAGTCTGATGGATCTTCTGCATCGCATCAAATCCCGTTCTATTGAAATCACCGATCACAAGATGGCCGTTGTGATGTGCAATCCGGATCATTTCTTGAAGACAATGCTGAGGATGTTCAGTTTCATGCAGGGTATTCAAACAGAAGATCGATTGGATACTACCTGTCCGGAAAGGAAGCTGTTCCATATCCAACTGCAGGAAACCGACCCGATGTGAATATTGTGAAGGAATTCTGTTGAGCGTTCTCGGCAGATCGGATAATGAAATATCACCGGTGATAACGGAAGGAAACAGGGATGCAAGCACGGCACTCATCCGCCCCGTACCGGTGGCAAGTTCAAGAACCGGTAATCCGGCAGGAGGGATCTGTTGTGCAATGTGGAAGTATTCACGGACGAGATCAAAACCGGATTGATGCAGAAGCCGGTCGCTCTGTGACGGAATGATGTATTCCATAAGTGCATCAACATTCATCTGATGTCTGTCCATCATTTGCATTTATTCCGAACGAATAATGTTGCGGTTCACTTTCCTTCGAATTTCGGCGGACGTTTCTCGATGAATGCCGAAACACCTTCTTTGTGATCGGCGGATTGGGCTGCGACCTCCTGCATCATTGCTTCGTAACTCAGCAGTTCATCAAATGTCATAGTGAGGGATTTGTTCAGAGTCCGTTTGATGATGCCGATCGCTTTGGTGGGACCCTGCGCGAGTTTCAGAGCAAGTTCGTAGGTCAATTTTTCCAGCTCTGAAGCCGGGACAATGTGATTAACGAGTCCTACTTCTTTTGCTTCAGCGGCATCGATGTCTTTACCTGTTGCGGCATACTCGAACGCTTTTGCTGTTCCCACAAGGCGGGGAAGGAACCAGTGACTTCCCGAATCCGCTACGAGTCCGATGCGGACGAAAGCCTGGATCAATTTTGCTTTGTCGGACATGATGCGCATGTCGCACGCCAGCGCGAAACTGAATCCTGCACCCGCAGCGACACCGTTGATCATGCCGATGATCGGTTTTTCCATCGACCGCATCTGTTTGATGATGGGATTATACTGTTTCTCCAGCATATCCTTCATGGAGCTTTTGGAATCGCGGTATTCTTTCAAGTCCTGGCCCGAACAGAATGCTTTTT
>CAIVNT010000548.1 GCA_903907305.1 uncultured Ignavibacteriota bacterium | reverse complement strand
GTCCGCACAGTGTATAATAGAGAACGATAATTATCAACGTTAATTGACAGGAGTATCTTATGGAAGTACGATTTGCACCTAATCCAGATGCAACAATAATGATGGGAACAGATGAGTTACGGAAAGAATTTATGATAGAGGAGATCTTTGCAGCCGGGAAGGTGAATATGCTCTATTCCGACGTGGACCGGGCTATCATCGGCGGTGCTCAACCGGCTGACTCACCGATTGAATTAGTTGCATCCAAAAAAGAGATGGCCGCTGAGTATTTCTGTGAACGAAGAGAGATTGGAATACTGAATATCGGCGGTAACGGAATGATCATTGCCGATGGGACCGGCTATGCGATGGAATTGAAGGATGTTCTTTATATCGGTAAAGGGGTCAAGACTGTCACATTCTCCAGCGACAATAAAGATGTACCTGCAAAATTCTACTTTATCAGCTATCCGGCTCACACCGGTTACCCGACTGCGCATAAAAAATTCCGTGATGCAGAACCTGCCAGAATGGGAAATGAAAAGGATTCGAACAAGCGCACCATCTTCAAATATATCCATCCAAACGGGATCAAAAGCTGTCAACTGGTGATGGGGATGACAGAGCTTGAAGAGGGAAGCGTTTGGAATACCATGCCGGCTCATACGCATCTGCGCCGTTCGGAGGTATATCTCTATTTCAGCGTGAAGCCCGATGGAGTTGTATTTCATATGATGGGGGAACCGAATGAAACGCGGCACATCATTATGCGAAATGAGCAGGCGGTGATCTCACCCAGCTGGTCCATCCATAGCGGTGCAGGGACCGGAAATTATTCATTCATTTGGGCAATGGGGGGAGAGAATCAGGAATTCGGGGATATGGATGTATTACCGATGGACGTGTTGAAATAAAACGTTCCTCTCAAAAAAAAAGAGCCGAGTCTCACTATGGATGAGAGATTCGGCTCTTTTTTTATTTACCGCTGATGACCGATGCTGTTACTTGTTGTTCCCCTCGTTCAAAGGCAGAAAATGTCGGATATCCGAACGGAATATCGTATAGCCGACACCTTCTGTTTCGGAGATCAATTCAAAGTAAAGAGGATGGTGTTTAACTTCCGAATGAGTGAACGCTTTGATCCGGGGAATGAGACTTGAGTCGGTCGCTGCTTTGATCGATTCCATAACGCCCAGTTCGCTAAAGCCGGTTAAAAAAACAATGGAATTATTCTTCGACCCCTGATATTTCAGTATCACACTATAATCCTTTTGATAATTCCCTCCGTGCCAATTCAAATTCAGCGTCCGAATGGTATCGTCCTTTGGCCCCATGATCGACAATGTATTCGGGAAAAGATGGTATCGAAGATTGGTCCTGGAAAATAATGTGTCAAGTTTTGCAAGTGTCTTCAATGTACCGAGATAGATTATATTATTATTCTCGAAATCATCCCATTTCAATTGTGATGAGAGTTTGACGGTGACCGGTTTTGTCGATTTCTTTAGGACCTTCATTACATCAGATAAACCAAGCCCAACCGACGTTCCCAAATACGTGACATCGGAAATCTGATAGTCATTGTATTTATTTTTGAACTCACGATTCGTTGCCAGTAATTCTTTCTCACTGTTGATCCTGGGGTCCCGGAGAAAGGTGCGAAGATGCCGTACACCTTTTTCGGATATGACAAGAAAATCACCAAGAACGATCAGCGTAGGGCGTTGATCGTTGTTCAGATATTCGGTCCAGAAAGGATTGACACCTTCAGCATTTACCCCGGAAGATGATACCGAGTCCATACGATAGTATTGGAACAGGATCACGCAGAACAGAATACCGATGATGGCAAGATACGTCATCGGCAGATATTTACGCATCTTATTCGGAATGATATTCTGTGAGACCTTGGTATACTTTACGAGATATTGACCTTTGGGTATCTCGAGTTTGTATTCGTATTGATCGAGCGTGGTGAGATAATAATGTTCCAGTTTTTTTCTGAGGTTGCTGATGTACGACCGGATCAAAGGGTCTGCTGCAGGATCGAAACTGGAATTCTTTCCGAATACATCGTGTGCAATTTCAGTCTCCTTCAGCGAGGAAACTTTGGATGACTTGTCAACCAGATACCGCAGCAATTCCTGATACCGTTGTGATTCGTGGAATTCCGGACTCTGAAGAATCTGATTCAGCAGTGTATCTTTTTTTTTGTTTTCGATTGATTGATCCATGTTCACTATCCGGCTTACTGTTGAAAATTCCCAATAAATCTGACGTTGTTTGCGCAATCTACGGGTGCATTGCGCGATATTCACTGCGTTTTACTACTGCATATCACTTAAAGTGGATACCTTGTTAACGAAAAAATAGTTGAAATGCAATCGGTTGAATCACTGAATTATCCGCATTTGCGAATTCATCTTTTGCCGTTTGAATGTGCCGAACCTACTGAAAATTTTCCCAACGTCATATTGGCCATTTGACGTTGGGCAGTAACCTCAAATCAGAACAAAATGGTCTTATTTCGACAAGGAATCAGAATGAACCATTCCCGTAGAGATTTTTTATCGCAGTCGGCAGTTCTCGGTGTCGGCAGTATTATCGGACTCTCACCTTTTGAAGAATTACTCTCCGAAAAAAAATCCATCCTTAAACAAATAGCATCGCGTAAGAAGAACGTTCTCTTCATCGCAGTGGATGACCTTCGTCCTGAATTGGGATGCTATGGACATCCGATGGTCAAGTCTCCCAATATCGATTCGCTCGCGGCAACAGGCGTCCTCTTCGAACGAACCTACTGTCAACAGGCAGTCTGCGGTCCGACGCGTGCAAGTCTGCTTACCGGAAAGCGGCCGGACACGACAAAGGTCTACGATCTGAAGACACACATCAGAACAACAATGCCGAATGTGGTGACGCTGCAGCAGCATTTTAAGAACAACGGATATTTCTCGCAGGGGATCGGAAAACTGTTCCATGTGGGATTGGAAGATGCTGCGTCGTATTCAGTTCCGCACGAGAACGGCAAGGGTGCCAACTATATGTTGGAATCGAATTTGAAGATGTTGAAAGACGGGGGAAAGTTAACGCAGGATACCGGGAACAATGCTGAGTCGACCGGTTCAACACGCATGCGGGCACGCCCGACCGAAAGTGCCGATGTTCCCGATGAAGCATATCTTGACGGTGGAATTGCCAAACTGGCGATCGAATCGTTGAACACCCTGGCACCGAAAGCAAAAGCATCTTCCGAAAATGAACGTCAGCCGTTCTTCCTCGGAGTCGGATTCCGTAAACCGCATTTGCCGTTCTGCGCTCCGAAAAAATACTGGGATCTGTATGACCGCACCAAGATCCCGATGCCGTATCCGAACCGACCGAAGAACGCACCGGACATTGCCTTTACAACATGGGGCGAACTGCGCTCCTATTCCGATATTCCTGATGTGGGACCGGTTGATGAAGCGATGACCAAAGAATTGATCCACGGATACTATGCCTGCGTGAGTTATATGGATGCACAGGTCGGCAAGCTCCTGAGTGAATTGGACAGGCTCGATCTGCGGAAAGATACGATCGTCATCATCAGGGGTGATCATGGCTGGAAACTCGGTGAGTATTCCGATTGGTGCAAACACACCAACTTTGAACTGGACACACACGTTCCCATGATCATTTCCGATCCGGACTATCCCAAAGGAAAACGGGTAAACGCTCTGACGGAATTTGTCGACATCTATCCGACCCTTTCGGAATTATGCGGACTTCCTGTCGCGGATGATCTTGAAGGAACAAGCATGGTACCGCTTCTGAGCGATCCGAAGAAGACCTGGAAGAAGGCAGCATTCAGTCAGTATCCGCGTCCTAACAACATGATGGGATATACGATGCGGACAGACCGATACCGTTATACGGAATGGATCGAGAAAACGACGGGAGAAGTGAAAGAGAAGGAGCTGTATGACATGAAGAACGATCCGTTGTGCAAGGAAAGTATCGTGTTCAAACCGGAGCATCAACGATTGATCATGAAACTGCATGAACAGTTGAAGGCAGGATGGAGGAAAGCGAAGCCATAAAGGATTTGGATGTCGTAAGGATTCGATCTAGAAATAACAATTCACACAATGCAATAAATCATTAGCGAGGTATTATGAAAACCTTGAAACAGATTCTAGCAATAATCGTGTTGTTTGTAGCGTTAACTGCCGTTTCTAACGCACAACAAGTTATAGGTTCATTTCCGCAGATGGATGGCGGATTTGAAAGTCAAACCGCGGGTCAATTAGTCAATACGAGCGTCGCAGTCAGTGTTGTACGAACTGATTGGACAGTATCTTCTACAAACGGGACAAGAAATATTGCAACAACCGGCGGTCGTTCCGGTCCAAAATATGTGACATTCAGTTGCGGTCCGACATCTGCCACAAGAAGGTTACAGTCACCTACTGCAGCAGATCAGGCGGTTGGGAGTGCTACAGCGTACACTGTTCAGTTCTATTACAAGACGGCCGGAACTGTTGCGACAAATTTTGGTGTAGGAATCAGCAACGACGGAACAGCATCTCCTGGTGCTTATATAGCTACGACTCTTTCAAATCCAACATCGTGGACGAAAGTTACCCAAACTGCTACTTCTGGTTCAGGTGTTTCAAGTCCTCGATATGGAGTTTCAAGTCTTCGTTTCTCTGCTTTAAGTGCTACCGATGTTGATTTTGATGATGTCGTTTGGTATGCGGGTGCAGTTGACAATACTGCACCTGACCCGGTTACCACGCCGACAACACCTTCCATTGCATCCGCCCAAATTCAAGTAAGTTGGTCAGCTCCGGCTACCGGAGTTGACGGCGGCGGGTATATGGTTGTGAGGGGTTTAGCGGATCCAACAACTGCTCCCAATGTCAATGGTGTTTATGCCGTAGGTAATGTAATTGCCGCTGGTCAGCAAGTCGTTTATTTAGGTACCAACAATTCCTTTACAGATATTGGATTATCGACATCGACACAATACTTCTATAGAATCTACACTGTCGACAAAGCATTTAATTATTCCGCAGCAGCAACAATTAATGCAACAACGAATGCCCCGAGTTACGCAACAGAGCCAACTGCTCAACCATCCGGTATTTCCTTTTCTAATATCACGTCAACATCATTTGATATCAATTGGTCGAATACTGGAAATGGGACAAATAGAGTTGTGCTCGTAAAAGCAGGAAGCGCTGTTAGTGCTGATCCTTCTGACGGCTCAAGTTTCACATCAAGTACTGTCTTCGGAAGCGGTACACAGGTTGGCACAGGGAATTATGTTGTGTACAACGGTAC
>CAIVNT010000547.1 GCA_903907305.1 uncultured Ignavibacteriota bacterium | reverse complement strand
CGAAGACGGGGCATGATTCCTATGAATTGTCACACTTCGACTCCGCTCAGTGTGACAATATTTCGTTTTTGAGATACGCTCTAATAATCCGTTTAGCTGGCAGGTGGAGAAAGGTGAAATGGATAATTTGATGATGTAGTGTTACAATGTGCGGTGGGTAAATGGTTCTTATTCAAATATTGGACGGACTGGCGTCCGTCCCTACATTTTAACATACGAAAGTCTGATTAGATAAACAGGGCGGACTGTCCTGCCATGGTTCTGCCACCCTATGAAAAATGAATGCGGCACTCCGGTCATATTTTTTGCTTAGACGGGGGACTCGCTTTTGAAAGGTATTTGATGCTCGCTCACCATGACTGGCGGGTAAACGTCCGTCCCTACATCATCTTTAATAATTTACGGCGTAATAATTCCAGTGCGGCCTGCGATGCCCGGTCCTTAAACCGCATACGGTAGTCGCCGAAATTGAATTTCAGTGCGAAGGTGGATTCGGCATCAGAGTAACCAATCCAGACAAGGCCGACAGGTTTTTCCGGAGTGCCGCCGGTCGGTCCTGCAATGCCGGTGGCGGAAAGTGCTACGGAACTTTGCGAGGTCATCCTTGCGCCGTGTGCCATCGATTCGGCGACCACTTTGCTGACGGCACCATGATCGAGGATAAGCTTTTCCGGAACACCGAGTGACTGCATCTTCATATTATTATGATAGACAATGTATCCGCCGAGAAAATACTCCGAACTGCCCGGGACGTTGGTGATGCGGTTTGCGATCAAACCGCCGGTGCAGGATTCCGCAACAGCAAGCGTCATCTTCCGTTCTTTCAATAATTCACCGATCACATCCTCAAGATCTTTTTCGTCATCCGAATAAATGTACCGTTCCGCCTTCGCACGAAGAAGTAATTCTGCGTGCTGAAGTTTCATCTTCGCAGAATCCGACGATGTATCTTTGACGGTGATGCGGAGTTTTGTTCCCATTTGATTGGGGAGAAATGCCAATGTTACCGTTCCGTCCGTACCAATGATCGGTTCCACATCACCGATCTCTTTGGCGAGCATCGATTCGCCGATGCCGGTCGTCTTTAATGTGCGGTGGAGGACAACGGAACCGTCATTTTTTTTCAATAGAAAAGGGATGACCCAATTGTCGAGCATTTCTTTCATCTCGAACGGAACTCCCGGCATCACGAAGAAATATTTTTCATTCTGTTCGAACATCATCCCGGGGGCGGTGCCGACGAAATTGGGAATGACGGTGCATGATTTCGGGACGAGCGCTTGATCGGTGTTGGACTGGATCATGGCGATATTGCGTCGTTGCGCGAGTGCTTTGATGTGCTCCAGTGTCTCTTCGTGCATCACTAATTCAGTATTAAAGAATTCGCATACCATTTTCTTTGTAATGTCGTCGTGCGTCGGACCGAGTCCACCGGTAACGCAAATGACATCAACGCGGTTGAATGCGGCGGTGAAAGAATCTGTAATGACGGTAGGAGAATCTCCCACGGTGGTCATACGGTCACAGTCAATGCCGACGGTGTTGAGCTTCTCAGCGATGTATGCCTGGTTGGTATTAATGATCTGGCCGATGAGCAACTCATCGCCGATCGTGATGATCTCAGCTTTCATTGGTCAAAAGATATTGATGCGAAGAGCGACTTGAATGATTGCGTTAGTATAGAGAGCGGCGACCACATCGTCCAGCATAATGTTCCATCCGCCGGGACGCTGATCGATGATGCCTGCGGGATATGGTTTGAGAATATCCAATACGCGGAAAATGATGAATGCAAGGAGCAGATTCACATATGTGAAAGGGATGAACCACATGCTTATCCACATTCCAACGATCTCGTCCACAGTGACGATGGAAGGATCCTGTCCGAACTTTTTTTCCATCTTATCGGCCACAAGTCCGCCGATGCAGAACAACAGAATCGATGCGGGGATGAGCTTCCAGATATTCGAAAAACCAGGAATTAGAAAGAAAGCAACAGCAACCATGGAACCGGCAGTACCGGGAGCTTTCGGAATATATCCGCTGAAGAATCCGGTTGCGACAAATCGTGTGAACACGTCAACCCGAATTTCTTCGGGGATGTTATTCTTCTGTTGTTCGTCCATCGTCCCCGCCGGTGAAAAGTCCGAGAATAATCGCCTTATTTGCTGACAGATACATCATTCCGGTCATTGCTGTAAAGAGTGTCGTAATTACCATCATCCAGAACATGATCGGAGGTGTTGCGGTGAAATCGAAGAACCATCCGAACCGAGCGTTGAGATCAGCCGATGTGCGGACAATGTAATTGACCAGGAATAAATAGATGACGACAAGCTGAAAGAACGTTTTTGTTTTAGCAAACCCGCTCGTATCGATCGTCTTTCCCTTGTATTCGCCATATCCGCGCAGTCCGGTCATCAGAAAGTCACGGATGACAATGACCCATACCATCCACTCTTCAGCATAGCCGATGTAGATGAAGGAGATGAACGCTGCCGAGGTAAGAATCTTATCCGCAAGTGGATCGAGAAATTTTCCCCAGCGGGTGATGAATCCCCATCGACGTGCAACATAACCGTCATACCAGTCCGTGATGGCGGCAACAATGAAAATGCCGAGAGCGATCTGTTTGTCCACCGGATTCTCAGAGAAGAGATACACCAGAAAAAACGGTGTCATCATGATCCTGAGGAGGGTGAGCTGATTTGGGGGAGATATTGGGATACGAAACATAATTGAGACAAAATAGTTTATTTTCGCTCACTAATCAACAGACTTACGTAACACAATATTCACTTTTATTCGGAAAAGTTATTCATTACATTGAAAACAAAAAGGGGTTACATGAAAAAACTATTCTTGTTGTATGTTGTTTTTCTTACTATTGCTCTTGCACAGCCTTCAAATCACGTCGTTATCAGCGAAGTTGCGCCGATGGGGGGTGGGAGTACGACTTTTAACACCGGTGAGTTTGTTGAATTGTATAACCCTACTCCGGTGGACATCATTTTCGGAGCCAATGTGCAGTTGATTTCGGGCAATACAACTGGGACTAATGCCGCTGAATGGCAGTTATCACTCGCCGGGAAAACGATCAAAGCGTATGGCTTCTTCCTGGTTGGAGATGGAGGAGTTGCCACCACCGATTTGAAATTTCCGAATGTTGCTGCAAATAATCTTGCGAATTCCGGAGCCCGTTCATGTGTGCAGATCCGTGACGGTGCAGCAGTTCTTGATGCATTCGGATGGGATCAGGCGACTGCTCCTACGCTTTCAGCAGAGACACAATCATTTAAGGTTTCCAGCACATCTGGAGCAAAATCGTTCGAACGTAAGAGCGGTGCGCTGGCAACAACCGGCGACACACTCGGCAATGCATGGGATTCGAATAATAATGCAGTGGATTTCTTTGAGAATGCAGTAGGCAAGATGAATGCACAAAATTCT
>CAIVNT010000546.1 GCA_903907305.1 uncultured Ignavibacteriota bacterium | reverse complement strand
GGTTATCTTCTCAAAAAGACTCCTCCCGCACGGGTGATCGCATCGATCGAGGATGCTGCTGTCGGCGGCACGCCGATGACGCCGTATGTCGCACGCCGTGTGATCGAACATTTCAAACAGAACGCACCGGTTCACAACGACTATCAACTGACGGACCGGGAGAAGGAGATTCTTTCCGCACTTGTGCAGGGATCTGACAACCGTGAGATCGGTGAAAAGCTCTTCATCAGTTATGAGACCGTCCGTAATCATCTGAAACACATCTACGAAAAACTCCACGTCAATTCCCGTTCTCAGGCTGTATCAAAAGCGCTGAACGAACGGATCGTAAAATAGTTCTCCGTACCGTACTCTCGGTTCCTCTCCGAAATTGACCCAATTGAGTCATTGTAAGGATTTGCCCCCTCCGATATATTGGACCATACAATCAATCGCAATATATAATTATCATTAAAGGGGGACCAAATGAAAAAGATCGTCTTGTTCTTCTCAGTATGCATTCTTTCCATTCCTGTATTTTCTCAACCTGTCGGATCCATTATGGAATATTCCGGCGGCGCATATTATCAGAATATTTCACAAAAGAGCGGTGCAAAATCGAAGTTTACTGCGGCACTGCGTCCGTACATCAATGCTTCATCGATCGGCTTTTTGTGGAGCGGACTGATCTCCGAATCATTTGTTCTGGGAGAGCATATCGGTCTCGCTATTCCGGTCGGATTCGGTACCGAAGGTTTCAATGCCGGTTTCAGCTACGAATTCGGCGGAAAGTTTGCCTATACGATCAATGATGATCTTCAGGCAGGATTCAAACATTTTTTCAGGGATTACAGAACTGCAACACTTGAACGGGTTCAAATGAAAAATAATTTTTTCCATGTCCGGTATCAGCGGCACTTTATCGAACTGGGATTCGCCGCTCCGAAGGATGGGAAAATAACGAATGATGCAGATAAATATTTCAGTATGGAATACCGTTTTCTCGACGGCACCTTACACAGAGATGAGCCCAATTATTTCTATGGATTAAGGCTTGAGAGATACCTGCCGAACAAAGGATTTAATTTCGGCGGGAATGAGAATACTCTGATGCTGCTTCTGGAATTCGGCTGGGTGATGTGATCCACATTGTCTTCACCGGCAGAAGAGACGCCGCTGTCTCCGGGGAAGAGAGCGGCGTTCGACCTTACATAAATGACCCAATTGAGTCATTGAAGTGAGCACCAGCCTGAGATATATTTTAAAAAATAAAAATACAGATAAACAATTTCAATTCACCGGGGGGAAAGCAATGAAAAATATTTTACACTGTATTCTGATCTTCGCAACGGGTGTTCAGCTTCAGGCACAATGGTCGAATATCAGCGGTCCGGGAACGAACGCTATCAACGCAATTGCTCAAGACGGGAATACTATCGTTGTCGGGACTCAGTCCGCCGGAATGTTCTTGACCAGCGATCATGGAAATTCGTGGAGATCGGTCAACGGGAATCTCGTCGACTTC
Organism: uncultured Ignavibacteriota bacterium; assembly: GCA_903907305.1. Lineage (GTDB taxonomy): Bacteria > Bacteroidota > Ignavibacteria > UBA10030 > UBA8401 > UBA8401. Next base: position 3,175 of record CAIVNT010000546.1, on the reverse strand, counting down.
AGTGTCCAATCAATGTATGTTTCTCCTGTTCAGTTATTAACAGGTGTGTCTATGCCGTTCTCGTCATACGGAGTATTCCAATCCGTCAATAACGGAATCTTATGGAAAGGATTCGGAGCACCGTTCCCGGGAAAGACGATGAACTGTATCATCAAAGTGGATACGGTCAGCCTTGTCGCCACAGGCGGTGGGAACGTGAATGTCGTGAGGACAAAGAATGACGGACTTACATGGGAATCCGCGAGCAATGGTATTGCCGGTCCGAAAGTGAATTCACTGACAGCAAACGGTAATGCAGCATTTGCTGCAACGGACGAAGGAATATTCCGGTCGACCGATCTTGGATCGTCATGGACGAAGGTTCGCACGAATACACTCTATGTGGAATTATCCTACAGCATCATCTCCGCGAAAGGAAATATCTATGTTGCCAACAGCAACGGCGGTGTGAACAGCGGAAAAGATTCCATCTATAAATCAACGGATAACGGCGACACGTGGGTGAAGATCAACAACAACCTTCCGGCATTTCTCTATGGAAGGACATTGAGCGGTTATGGTGATACTATTTTCGTAGGACAGGTCGGCGGCGTTTATCGTTCACTCAATGGAGGGCAGAGTTGGCAGATCGATACGGTAGGACTCGGCACAAATGCGGGAATCCTTTCTTCATCCATCAGCGGCAACGTCATCACAATGGGAACAAGTAAAGGCATTGCTGTATCAACGAACAATGGAAATAATTGGACCATGCTTTCCTCGAACATGTATAATGGTGATGTGATGGGATTTGTGAATGTTGGTGAGAAACTCATGGTGAGCATGAACGGAACAAATGACAAAGGGATCTATCGATCGTTGAATCATGGCGTATCCTGGAGCAAACTCAGTCTGATCATGGCACCAAATAATACGCAGACATATCTTTCGTTGATGTTCGAGAAAAAAGGTGCTCTGTTCGGAACGGTCGCCCTTGGCGGTGTCTATGCATCATTCGATACCGGAGCTACTTGGAAAACTGTGAATTCCGGACTGTCGGCGACCGCTACCGTGAACGGCTTCTATTCTGACGCTGATACAATTTACGGCTGTATGAAAGAAGGATTATTCCGGACCACGAACAACGGAACAAGTTGGGTGAATTGGGGAAATACCGGATTTCCTGTCGGTGCAGCATCAAGCATGACAATCGTGAATGATACGATGTATGTATCGAACGGTACGACAAAATTATATCTGTCCGGCAACAGAGGGCGCAGCTGGATATCGAAGACAGTCACTCTTGCGACCGGACAACTCATGCTCCATAAGAATCGGTTGATGACATTGACCGGCGGAAAATTATATTGGGCGCCGGATACCGGATCGGCCTGGCCCGAAGTGAACACGGCGTTCGGGACCAGTGTCCAATCCGTCCTTTCGCTGAATAATAATATGTTCGTCCGAGTCTCATCAAAAGGGATGTATCTTTCAACGAATTCAGGCGCAGCATGGACACTGATGAATCAAGGAATCCCCACATCATCTCCGACACTCACATTCTTAGCAGCTGCATGGGATACACTCTACGCAGGATTCAGCAGCGGCGGAATCGTTCGCCGCGGATTATCCGAATTTGGGATCACGAAAGTGAACGAGATACATTCCGAATCTGTTCCAAAGGATATCTCATTATCGCAGAATTATCCGAATCCATTCAATCCTGCAACGAAGATCAACTTTACACTCTCTCAGAGCGGATTGGTCTCACTGAAGGTCTACGATGCGATCGGACGGGAGGTCGCAACAATCGTACAGGAACAGATGAATGCTGGCTCGTATACAGCTGAATTCAATGGATCAGGAGTTTCGAGCGGAGTATATTTTTATCGGTTGATCTCCGGAACATATATCTCCATGCGGAAAATGGTCCTGATGAAATAAATCATAGTTGATTGTCTGATTTCAACAAGAGTGATTGTCGTCCGCACATTGTGGGAATGGATGACATGACAAGCGCCGCTCTCCTGGGGAGGTAGAGCGGCGTTCTTTTTTCTGCTTCCTTTTTTCTTCTGTTGCAGTCATCGTTCCTGCCTCGTATATTCTCAACTATGAACCGTTGTACAATTCTTCTGTTTTGTTTCTTTCAACTCTCCGTCTCCCAGTCCCTCCGGTTCGAACACATCGGATTAAAGGATGGACTTCCTCAAAGCACCGTCAGCGAAATTATTCAGGACAAAGAAGGATTCCTCTGGTTCGGGACGTGGGACGGACTTGTCCGATATGACGGATATACGTTCCTCACATTCCGGAATACTCCGAATGATTCTACAACTCTTTCCAATAATAACATCCGGATAATATTTCAGGATTCTTCCGGTTATCTCTGGGTGAGCACACAACAAGGGTTGAATCGTTTCCATCCGCGTTCAACCCGGGTGAAGCAATTTCTGCCGGATTCGAATGATTCATTTGCGATCAACTCACAGCACGTGTACAGTATCATTCAGGGAAAGAACGGCTATCTCTATTTCGGGACGAATGACGGGTTCAGTATTTACGACACGACCTCGCAGCATTTTACGAATATCACTTTCTACGGCATCAACAGATCTCGCGGTAAGATCCTTTCCATCCTTGGTATTCATCAGGAATCGGATGACATTCTCTGGCTTGGTTCGCTCGATGGATTACTGCGGTACGATCTGAAAAATAGATCGTACGAAACGTTTCCGTACAGTGATGCTAAGGGGAAGAAATTCGGGGTCGATCAACCGTATGTGGACCAAACCGGATTGTTGTGGTGTACGACCTCGAATGACCGGATTGTTGCTTTCGATCCCATAAAAAAAATCTTCTTCGATGTTCTGCAGAATGCCGGACCGGTCTACAGTGAAGATATTCTTCATCCATTTCATCGTGATCCGGACGGAACATTATGGATCGTCGCATACGATAGATTGCTCCACATCCCTTCGGTCCATCGATCCGGAAATGCATTATTGACGACCGACTCTCTTGAAGAATATCGTCATGATCCAACAGTGACGACGAGTTTGAATGCAACTTCTTTACTCTCATTCATTCGGGACAGATCAGGCGTGCTCTGGGTGGGGACTTCGTCCGGACTGAACAAAGCTGTTCCTCAGCGGAAAAAATTCCAGAGTTATGATGAACAGTTCTTCAAAAAAGCGGG
>CAIVNT010000545.1 GCA_903907305.1 uncultured Ignavibacteriota bacterium | reverse complement strand
CGCCCTGCATTCAGTTCCGACGCCGCAACAACTCCCAGATCCATTCCGCAGCTTGCCAACCGTTCGGACGGCTCGGAAAAATCAACATCGTATTGCGAAACGATCTCTCCGCCGTACGAACCGTTAAAGAGCTTCAAATATTCTTTCGGAACATTTCTCCACAAAGGGTGCGCCGGAGATTCGGCAAACACATAGGAATCATATCCCCCCTTATCAAGATCGGCGCGGTGCGTTATGGATAGTTCAACACCATCGATCACCGAATGTTTTGCGCTGCCGACAACACGGAATTCCGGCTCGATCAGGATCAGCGTTCCGCCGTTCTTCACAAATTCCGTGATCTGTTCTTTCCACTTTTTATAGAGACGGTTTCCAAGCACGTTGCCGTTGATGATCACCGTGGATGAACGGGAAAGGTCCCAGTCATTCAGCGATTGGAACAGGATCCCTTCCTGACCGAAATATGTCTCGATCTCCTGCGACGGATCGAACAGCGCAACCGGATCCTTCAATGCGGGAACTGACGGCGGATGGATGGCATGAGTGATCTTCTTACTCAATGAAACAACGGAATTATTTTCGGACAATTGTGCAGTGACACTCCATTCATCTAGCGCATTCGGCAGGACGAATGTTTCGGTGAATATCTGATCGGAGGTCGGATCAAGCGTCAGAGAAATATTTTTCTCTTCAATCCATTGCAGGTCCGAAGTGAGCACGCCGAATTTCAACACACCGCTCCGGCGATATTGTGAGTCATTGAAGACAAAAATGCGAACAGTATATTCTTCTTTCACAGTAAAATGTCTGTCCCAAAGCTCTATACTGACGGCGAACGGAGCAAAAGCATCACGGATCGTTTTGAGCAGCGGCTTCGGCTGAAGGTCTTTGATATCGCCGAGAAACCAGTGCGCTGTCGGTCCATCGTTATTACTGATATACACGAACGGCTGTATCGCTTTCACTCGCATCCGACGGAACTGTTCGATCAGCTCCTGCGCAAGGAATGATTGATGCGCGAGCACATCCTCATTCGTATACGTTCTTCCCATCCAACGCTGAACGATCATCTTCGTCAAAACAGTCGGTTCCCATTTGTCGTTGAACCACCACCAGAGGAATTCGTTGAGCATCGACGGGACCGGCAGCTGTTCGATCTCCTGCAACGATCGGGAAAATCCGAATTTTCTGTTGTTCAGCACCATTCCGAGTGAATAGATGTATGGATGTTCTTCCAGAAAATCGACCGATTCCCATGGACGGGTCGGATCGAGTTCTTTCATCTCGGCGACGATCTCCGTCTGCACGGTGTCATCGGTCGATTCATTGATCGGATCCCACATGATGATGCTCGGATGGTTCCAATTATCGTGAAGCCATTCGGTGAACTCTTTTCTGATCTGTACATCTGTTCCGGTGACACACCAGAACTGCCACTCATTTTGGATGAGCATGCCGTGTTCATCGGCAATATCATACCACGAAGTGTACATCTGTCCGAGATGGTTCCGGAAGAAATTGAAGTTGTGGTCTTTGGGAATATCGATGAGTGCTTTTTTGATCCATTCTCTGTCCCACGGCAACAGCTTCCGCTGTTTATCCGAAAGAAAACGATGGAACGCAATATTGCTCCCCCGTAGGAGTATCTTCTTCCCGTTCAAAAAGAAATCAGCACCGACGATCGTGAATTCCCGCATGCCGAACGTCGGCTTCAGCGAATCGTGGATCGACTGTCCTTCTTCGATCGTCACTTCAACATCATACAGGAACGGATGCTCCGGAGACCAGAGTTTCATATTGTCGATCGGCAGTTCGAACACATATTGTTCGGTTGTATGATCACTGATCATCATTCTCGTATCGACGATCGGCGAGACAACTTCTCCTGAGCGTTTTTCAAAGATGCGTGCGGAGATCAATAATGATTCACGTTTAAATTCCAGATTCTCGATCCACACCCGGACTTCGGCAACGGAACGTCCGATATGCGGGATGACCTGCACAAGTTTCACCCTGGCACCGCCCGTGCACACAAGCGACACGTCCCCCCAGATTCCGGGCGTAAATATCTCCTTTTCCTGATCCCGGCCGACAGCACTTTCCGGCGGCAACGTCGAGCGCGCACCGACACGGACGATCAATTCGTTCGTTCCATCCGTATGAAGATGCTCATTCAATTGGTATTCGTGGGATGTGTAACAGCTGATCGAACCGCCGAGATGCTGCCCGTTCAGCCATACTTCGGTGCCGAACATACTCTGAGCAATTCTTAAATAGACAAATGCAGATGAAGAAAGCTGATCGATTGTGAACGACGTACGATAGTAGTGGAATTCAAATGATTGCCAGTCATACGGCGGTTCAGCCATATCCACAACAGCGGGGACCGGAACAGCAGAAGGAAATATTGTAGGGATGACATCGTCAGTCCCGCCGGCAACGTCCCATAGTCCGTTCAACGAAAAGATATTTCGTGAAAGAATTCTGTCAAAAGTGTATCGGTTGTTCATCAATACTCTTTACTTCCCGTGTGATTGTTGTTGGAGCCAGCCGCCGGTGAATCCCGCGCGTTGTAATCCTGTAACAATATATTTATTCTTTTTCATCACACTCCAGACAAGTTCCGAACGAAGATTCTCGATCATGATCACGATAGGGCCTTGATCGATACCGAGATAATCGTGATCGACCCATCCATTGGGAGTGCGGTCCGTAATATATGTCAAATTGAACGCATCAAGAAATCCATACTTTGTATATAATCCGGACACTTTTTCACTCATCGACTTCAGCGTTGGAACACATTGCTCCGGTGCAAATGCGATCGATCCACCCGCGGCAGTGGGAGCGATCGTTCCGTCATCATGTGTCCAATCTGCCGAAACTCCGCGTGCAGAATAACCTGAAAATTGCCGCGCAATTCCGTCCACACTCCGCTTCTCATCCGCCGGACCGTCGCATGCGGTGAATCCCCACATCAATTCTGAGTAACCGTTCATTGTTGAAGGATTATTTTTTGCATACGATTGCTGGGTTAACGTTGCCCGCCGTGAGTTCTCGAAATAGTCGATTCCTTTTGAATGCATATAAGCATCCTTGATTCCCCGAAAATCGATCCACGCATGTGAATATTGATGGCCGAACAACGGACCAAAACTGACGAATTCTTCTCCGTAGTACTTCATCCACTGATATTTTCCGGTGAATCCGTTCCACGCCTGTTCGTCTACGGGATGTGTCGGTGACCCTAATGCGAGAATGTACAGGATCATCGCTTCATTGTAACCATCCCACTCTGATTTATGAAATCCGCTTCCAGGAAACCACCCCATACTCAGCAGCGGTGGACGAGGTTGGAGCCATTTCCAATCCACTCTGCGGTACAATGAATCGGCATAGGAACGTAGTGAACGCTCTGTTGCTGTTGCATTGTCAAAATATGATTGACAGACCAGGACACCGGCAAGAAGCAGCGCTGTATCGATCGTTGAAAGCTCGATCTCTTTATTGAAGCGGGTCCCTGTTTCAAGATTGAGGAAGTGATAGTAGAAACCGCGATGCCCGGCCGTTCCCATCTGCGCATCTCCCTGTGGAAGCAGATACAGAAATTTCAGTGTGGTTAGGACTCTGTCCGCAGCCGCCTGCCGGGAAACATACTTTTGTTCGGCACCGATTCCGTACGCAGTCAACGCAAATCCGATCGCGGCAGTACTGGAAAATGTCTTGGTCGGATACCGGTCCGGAGTTAATCCTGTTGCAGGATCGACATACTCCCAGAAGTAATTGAATGTACGGTGCTGCAGTGTATCAAGAAAACCATCCGCAAAATATCTTTTCAGAGAATCATGCGGCGTTGATGCGGTCAACAACGAACAGAAAAGGAAGAAAGAGACGGTGAGTTTCATCATTTTGCAAATATCATTTTCTTTGTTTCAGAATAATTTCCTGCCGTTAATTTGTAGAAATACACACCGCTCGATCTGTTCGAATTTTTGAAGACTGCCGTATGCACACCCGGTTCTTTGTGCTCATTCACCAGCGTTGCAACTTCCTGCCCCAGCATGGTAAAGATCCGTAGGGTGACAACGTCATCTTTCCCATTCAATGGAACTGAATACGTTATGACAGTGGAAGGATTAAACGGATTCGGATAATTCTGTGACAAGGAATATTCCGTCGGCAGTATATTCTGAGGATCGGTCACACCGGTAACCGTAGTGAATCCCGCTTTGAGTAAACCGTCTGTTACGATCTTTTCTTTCATGAATGTCTTCCACACATTCCCCGTTCGGTAATTTTCCGTCATGAGTATGATCGGCCCCTGATCGATTCCCAGCACATCCGGTCCCCACCAATTCAGTGTCAAATTGAATGCATCGGTGAATCCATAACCTGTCCAAATCTTCTGCCGATGGACATCATACATCTCTTTCAATGCGGGGATGGTGACCTCCGGCGCGAATGGCATGGAACCGCCCGGTGCGGTAGCATTCAGAGTACCGTCATCATTCATATTCGTCCCGCGTGCGTTATATCCTGTCGGCACATCACTTGCGGTGATTCCCCACATATTCGGACCGTAACCGGTGAATCCTTTTGGATTCTCTATGCAGTATAACCGCTGATCCAGCGTAGCACGGCGGGAATTTTCAAAATAGGTGATCCCTTTTGCTTTCATATACGTATCGGCAATATTCCTGAAATCGACCCAACTGTGGGAATACTGATGACCGAACAACGGCGGAAAATTCACAAAATAGTTTCCTATCCGTGAACTGTAATACCATTGATATCCTTTTGTCCACTCTGTCCAATTGACCGCAGATAGGGAATTGCTTGGTGCGCCGAGTCCAATAATATAGAGGATCATTGCTTCGTTATATCCGATCCAACGGGATGCGATAAAATTAGACTCCGGGTTCCATCCCATGGTCAGTGAAAATCCTGAATTGCGCATCCAATTCCAGTCGATACGGTTAAAGACAGAATCGGTCAACGCACGGATCTGCGTCTCGGATGAATCAGCACCGTTAAAATACTGTTTTGAATACAACATCCCGGCAAGCAGCAATCCTGTATCGATCGACGACAGTTCACAGGTCCAAGTTCGAGTGGCGGAATTCATATCAAGGAAATGATAGAACCATCCTTTATATCCGATCGTTCCGATGGGGGCGCTCGCCTGCGGTCCGTTCCAGAATGTTTTGATCGTTGTCAGCGTTCGGTCACGTCCTTCTGCACGCGTGATATATCCGTGATCGATACCGATTCCGATCGCCGTCAAACCAAAGCCGACTGCGGCAATACTCGCGGGAGAATCTTTCGTGCTTCGGTCTTTGATCAGTCCGTTCTTCGGATTGGCTTCATACCAGAAATAATCGAACGATGTCTGTTGAATATATTCCAGAAAAGCATCGGTAGTAGCGAACGGCAGCGGTGTAACGGAGATCGTATCGGAGTTCGGACTCACTTCAAGTAACGAATTGACCGAAGAGACGGTAAAATAATATGTTTGTCCGTTCGATACATTCACATCATAATAACTTTGTGTTGGCAGAATCTTTGTGTTCATCTTTGTATAAGGACCGCTGATGGATGTGGCGCGGAGGACATTATATCCCGTGATGTTCGGCTGGGGACTTTTATTCCAATGCAGTGTCATGCTCTTGTCGCCGACGCGTGCAACGATCCTTGCAGGCGCACTCGGCTTTGTGGAATCAACAACAACGACCGTGTTTGAAATGATCCGCACATTATCGAACCACATTGTATGGCCGATATTGTCTGTAGCGTTCTGATGGAAATTGAAATCTTTAAAAATAGCCGGATCAAAATTATTATACGGCTGGAACGCCGTCATCGCAATACTCACTTTTTGCCACGTGAGCGTATCCGCATCTATACCGGAAGTGAGCACATCGCCAATCGCCACAAGTGACGAAAGTTTATTCGCTGTACTTTCCATTCCAATCTTCGGCAGAGCTGATGCAGCGACCGCCGTCGGTCCGTTCACAAAAAATACGATACTATCATATCCAGCGGCATTTTGGGGAGCCCAGGTGGGACTCGCAACAAATAACATCCATGCTCCGGTTGCGGCGGATTTCCATTGCACAGTGCCGCAATGGAAGCCGGAATAGTGCTGAGTCGTCTCAATAGATAATTTGTCTCCGCTGCCGCCCGAAAGCGATAGTGTACTCGGAGCAGTGACTGTGCCCCATGACGCATCGTAATATCCAACTCCGGCGGCATCGTCTTCATCGAACACAACGATCGCCGGTTTATTTTGCGCAAAAAGAACAACCGTCATTACAACGGTTGTCAGCATCATTCTCAACATCGGATTCATTAATTATTTCCCAAGAATTATTTCGACCGTGTGTTCACTCTCTTGTTCAAACACCGGCAGAAGACAACAATTGCGGTCGAATGCGGATTCTTTTCCATCGATCATCATTTTCGTAATACCGTGTGTAACATGTTTCGGATTCTTTACAGTGATATGATACGTTGCACCGCGAAACACTCTCTTCACGGAATATTGTTTCCATTCTTTCGGGATACATGGATCAATGATCAATCCGTCCGTACTGGCGCGGACTCCCAGTATCCATTCCGTCCCCGCTTTGAACAGCCAAGCAGCGGAACCGGTGTACCACGTCCACCCGCCTCGTCCATAGAACCGTGAATCCGGTCCGTCAATATTTCCCGGTGTCACGTACGGTTCTGCCACATACTCGTCCGGTTTCTTGCCGCGGATGATCGGATTGATCTTCGAGAATGAACGGAACGCCGCTTCAGCTCGTTTCAGTTTTGCATGAGCGATCACCGTCCATGTTGCCGCGTGCGTGTATGTCCCGCCGTTCTCGCGCATCCCGGCTGCATATCTCGTAAGATATCCAATTTTTGTATCGGGTGTGCTGTATCCGGGATAAACGAGGACCGTTCCTGCTTTGTGTTCCAGCTTCTGTTCAACAACGTCCATCACCTGATTCCCGCGCGCTGCATCCGCAACATCGCTGATAACGGACCACGTTTGAGTGTTGAGCCAGACTTTCCCTTCGGGACTGGACTGACTTCCTAACTTATCCCCGTTATCTTTTGTCGCCCCGTAATAATATTTGCCGTCCCAGCCGTTCTTATTGAGAGTTTCAAGAAGTTTTTCTGCGCGGACGCGGTAGACATCGGCCCGATGTTGATCGGACGTTTTTTCGGCAACGGAAATAAAGTCGAGAAGAATACGATGCAGAAATTGTCCCAGCCAGATCGATTCGCCTTTCCATTGTAATCCCACGGCACTGAGACCGTCATTCCAGTCACCCGCACCGATCAGAGGAAGTCCGCGGTCGCTCATACGCGTGTAGACCTTTTCAATTGTGCGGACGCAGTGCTCATAGAGTGTTGCGCCGTTCGGGTCATCAAGGAACGGTTCTGTAAGATTAAGAATGGAAAAATCGTTCGTCTCCTGAAGATAACTCACCACAACATACGGAAGCCAGAGAAGATCGTCCGTCATATCGGTCGGGAGTCCGACCTCCGAAAGCGGATGCCACCAGTGATACACTTGTCCATCCTTAAATTGATGCCGCGCATGGAGAAGTATCTGTTTCTTTGTGTACTCGGCATCGATCGGCAGGAAGATCTGACTGTCCTGCAACTGATCCCGGAATCCGAACGCTCCGCCGGTCTGATAATATCCTGTTCTTCCCCACATCCTGCCGGCGATCGCCTGATACTTCAGCCAGGTGTTCAGCATGATATTCATAGAATCATCGGGGGTCTTCACTTCCAATGTACCGAGTAGTGATGCCCACTTTTTCTGCATCTCCGCGAATGCTTTATCGGCATTCTTCACGGATTGATACTGCTTCACATACTCTTTCGCTTTTTCTTTATTCTCCGTTGCCCCGAGAATGAAGATCACTTCTTTCGACTCATTCGGTTTCAATGTCACTTTCACCTGAAGACTGCCGATCGCATCAAGAGAATTTCCGGATTGTTTCTTCAGTTTTCCTTCTTCAACCGACACCGGCGAACTCTGATTCCGGTACATCCCCATAAAGGATTCTTTGTCGCAATCAAACGCCGACGGTTTCACGCTTGATGAATGGAATGCAACATATTCCCAATCTCTGTTCCAATGTCCGTTGGGCGAAGGAACTTCCCATAATCGTTTCGTCCCATAGATGGCACCAACAGATGAATCATACTCCGTGTTCAGGAAACATTTGTGGAATTCACGATGCCAGTCCGGTGCAGCGCCGAGGTTCCATTCAAAATAAGAATAGAGCGAAAGCGAACGCTTCTTTTTGGATGTATTCTTCAACGTCACTTTCCATATCTCCACCGGTTCATCATTCGCAATGTACATCAGTAGTTCGCTTTCAATTCCCTTGTTCCGCGATGTGATCTTCGTATATCCGATGCCGTGTCGGACCTCGTAGAAATCCGGTTCCGCGCAGACTGGTTTCCATCCGGCAGACCAGAACTGTTTGCTCTCATCATCCCTGATATAGAGATATTTTCCCCATTCATCTTTGATCAGATCCTGTTCCCACCGCGTGATGCGGTTCAACTGAGCATTCGATTTCCAGCTGTAGCCGCTTCCCGTCTGCGAAACGATCGCACCGAAATCACCATTCGTGAGGATGTTCGTCCATGGCCGTGGAGTTTTATAATCCGTGATGACAAATTCTTTTCCGTTGTCGGCGAAGTAGCCGTATTTCGTCTTAAAGTTTTTCACAATGATATATTTTATTAAAAAATAGTAATTGCTCAGAGATGATTATTTTGCCACAGATTACACAGATTATCTTATAAATATTTTGAGGAGCGAATCTGTGTAAATCAGTGGCAACGATGTAATTCAGTACATAATGCTGTGATTAAAATTGCATGCCGATGGTCATCCGCTGTGTATCGCCGAGACGTTGATGTTCCGCCCACGCATAATCCACATGCAGAATGTAATTTGCAATATCCCAAATGATGCCGCCGCCGAGTGTGAGACCGACTTCGGAATCTGTTTGAAAGAGATGCTGATATCCTGCTCTGAAGGCGAATGCATCCAGATATTTATATTCTCCGCCGAAACTGATACTTTCGGAATTGTCGCTCGGATGAAATGCATCGACCGCAAAATGGAATTCATTACTCTCGTTGAATTTTACCGGCAGTCCGAATCCGACACGAAAAACGACCGGAAGAGAGAATTCATCCGTGATCAGTTCTCCGGGAAGGCTGCTGTTATCGCCGTTCCTTGTCGGATCGAAGTCATAGCGGATCCTCAGATCTCTTCCGTTATATCTTCCGCGCATGCCGAAGTTGGACAAACTGGCACCGAGCTGAAGTCCGTCATCCGTGATCTGATACAGTGTTCCGAAATTGAATGCAAAAACGGACATATTGGAATGCCAAATCGCCTCCTGAATATACGATATTTGTATACCGGCTGAAAATCTGTCGGTGATCTTTTGGCCGTATCCGATGCCGATGGAATAATCCGATACGGTGTATTGTTCGCCGGTGCCGAGCGGCTGATCCACTGTCCGCACAGCGATATCTCCCGAATTCAACGACGAGATCGACAGGGAGAGCGAACTGAGATCCGTTACCCGCAGTGCTGCGGAGAAATGATCCAGGGCAATATCCGCAAACCACGTGTTGTGAGTGAATTGCGCACCCGATGTTTTCATGTGTCCGAGTGCGGCGGGATTATAATAGGAAGCCATCACCTCGTCATACTGCGTCACACCAGCATTCCCCATCGCGGATATTTTGGCACTAGGTTCGATCAGCAGAAACTGACCGACCGTCGTGCCGGTCTTCGTCTGCGATGAGGCAATCTGCAGCAGCATGAAGCAGAGGGCGATACCATGATTCAATTTTTTATTCATAACGGCTGAATGATTATTTGATGATTGCAAATTTGCCGACAAATTTTCCGGTTTGATTTCCATCCACATGGAAGATATATAGTCCCGGTGCCGCGTCCATATTGTCTTTCGTCCGAAGATTCCATGCTACGACTCCCTCATTCGATCCGTCGTGCCGAAGCGTCTGCACAAGATCTCCATTGATCGTATAGATCCTGATCGTGGATGACCGTGGTATGCCGCGGAACTCGATCCGTCGCTCACCACGTCCCGAGATGGCGAACTTTTCCGGTTCAAAACTTGCCGCACCGACGTACGGATTCGGAACGACGTACGGCTGCTGTGTGAAATCCGATTTCGCTTTATTCCCGTCGATCCGCTGCGCCGTAGTATTGAAGGAATACTGATCCTGCGCATTGAACGGAAGCATCATTCCTAAAGTGAACTGATCTCCTCCCTGCGGTTTAACAATGGCACCGCGAAGAAATTGTCCCGTCGTGTCGACGGTGATCGTCCAGACAACATCCGGCAGTCCGGGAACATTCTGCTGAGTAGATGTATCAAGGACACTGATGAACTCCGTATGTGCGCTCAGTGTACTGTCATTGTTACTGTCATAGAATGTGTACCGCAGTTTCATCAGCGAGCCGTCCCCTCTCACTGCATAGACCCGGAATTTCGAAGCGCGGTTCTTCAAAGAACCGGGATTGAAGCGGAACGATGTATCAACGACCGTATTGCTGAATTCGATACGGATGTCATTCGGATACATCGCGCGGATCTTTTCCGGTTTTACATTTGTTGTAGCTGCGAACAACATCTTGAAATTGAAATTCACAGCGCTCCCTGCCGACAATCCCGTCCTGGCTGAATCGATCATCGGAGCTGCAATCGTTTTCACGATCGGTTTGATCCCCGCTCCTATCTGGCCGTTTCCTTTTCCGTCAAAATCCGTCCCCTTATCGATATAGACCGTTCCATTTGCGCTGTCCGATAATTCAAAAAAATCGGATTTGATATTCGTCGGATCGGAACTCTTGAAGCGCAACAGCAGCCTTCTGTTGTCGGGAACAAGATTGGAATTCACCACCTCAAGATTGACGGTCCCGACTCCTTTTCCCTTGGAATGTAGAAGTGTACCGGTTTGCGCCTCCACATATCCGGAAACTTTCGGTTCAGGACGGACCTCAACAGCATTCGGCGGAAGAATGATACCTCCGCGCACCGTCCGGGAAACGGAAACAGCATTTTCTGAAGGATAGAAACCAAGCGAATCATTTCCGAAGTCGTACGCAACGATGGCGTAATAATATGTCTGACCGTTCAGCACGGTCGTATCCTTAAAATTGTGCCTGATGCCTGATTCATTTCCGAGAAAATACTGAACGCCATCAACTGATAGCGGTGAATATCCCTGGATATCATCGACCAAATCGAATTGCACCAGCGGTTTACCAAAGACCATCGGTCCGGTCCCTTGTGCATTGGAGATCGTCTTTACATCTCGGAATTCAGGATCGGTCGCACGGTAGATGCGGTATCCTTCAAAATCATTCTTGTAGGAAATAGGATCGATGCTTCGTTCGGCGATATCATTCCACGAAAGTTTTACATAACCGTCTCCCGACTCCGCTGTCAGTGTTGGCCTCGGCGGCGGCGTTGCAAATTGATAATTCGCATTATAGATCTGCTGAACGACAGTGATCGTCTTTCGAAGATCATACAGATCATTTCCGTATGCCAGCGCCAGACTGAACCGCTCTTTGGCACCCGCAGGAAGTTTGAACGTTCCGGACGCAAAGAGGAATCCGATATTATAATCCAATGCAAGCGATGCGCCGAAAGGAGATGCACCGGTGAATTGGTCATACAATTCTTTCGGCCAAAATTTCGGACTTCCCGGATCGTTCCAGAACACGATGCCGTCCGTCTCGCCGCCGGGATTCGATTTTCCGGGAGCGATTCGGTTGATCTTGAATCCGGTCAGACCTATCTGGTCGGATTCATGAAGATCGGTGTTACCAAAATTCGTTTCACCCTGGGTCGGTGTACCGTCATTTTCACCGGCGTCATTCGTTCCGAAGATGCCGTCTGCACCGGTGTCATGGAACTTTGCTGACCAGTCCATATCTTCATCACCCGTCCACCACACACTGTCCTTATACGCCGGACGAGATTTGACCGGACCATAGATCGCTTCGAATTTAGCGACGTTATAGTTCGCATTGACATAATTCAGGATGTTCTGCTGACCAACTATCTTTTGACCGGGGTTCCCATCTCTTTTCTCGTCGGTAATGCCGTCGTCATCGTTATCGATACCATCATCCTGTTTCCCGGGTGTCTCCAGATACGCATATCCCAGATATCCTGTCTTACCGCAATTGTTCACAAGACTTTTTCCGTGTCCGTAGGAATCCCACGTATACACAAGATTCAATCCGAATGATTTATCATAGAATGCATTATCATCGTCCGATTCCGGTAATGGATCGCAGCCGATCGCCGATCCGCCCACGCCCGAGTCCATATAGAGGCCGAAGATAATATTATCGAGATAATCCGTCGTCCCTTCATTCGCGATCTCGTAGTGCCAGAAGATCACATTCCCCGCTTGCGGGTTCGACCATTGGAATCCTCTGGTCTCGATCCGTAATCCTAATCCGCGTCTTGATGAATCGCGGGAATCAGCGGTGAAGGCAGGGATCCTGTATTCATCATCATCCAGGACAAAATAACTTTCCTGGTCCGCTACAAGACGCTTTCCGAAATATCCGTTCCACGATCCTTTCCAGCCCGGATCAGTGACATCGTTCAACTTGTTGATCCATTCGTCCGGCCATGTCCGCGGCAGATGACTCATCGCCGGTGAACGGTCCCGGTTGATGGAAACGTCCGCCTGGAAATATCCGGGACGCGGTTCGAAACGCATATATCGGAGCGTACCAATAATCAACTGCTGACGTTCTCGAAAACCTGTCTCCATGATCCAATCAAATTCACCGTTCGATTTTTTGATCTTCGCCAGTACGAACGGCGTCACACCGTCGCCGTAGTTCATTCCCGTCCCCTTAGGAACTTCAACGGAATGAAACGTACTCAGATCCACGTTCACCGGATCCGCCGGATAATCCCCTACCATACCAAAATTCAGGAATGTTGTACGGATATTATTCGCATCGTGAGTGCCGGCGCGTTCATAACTGAAATTTCCGCGCTGCCCTTTCGGCACAACGGGATATAACGTTTGAGCTTCGCTCAACTGTGCCGCCATCAGAACTGTGATACAGGAAACAATGATTACAGAATGTCTTTTCTTCATATGCTATACTGTTGAATTGATGTTACACAGAAAGTTTAAAAGTAGTAAAAATGGTTCGGCGCGGCGCAACAACCATGTTCATCCTGAGCAAATCCTTCGCTTTTTGAAGGATGCGCCGAAGGATGGCCTTTTATGTTAAGGTTGCGCCAGGCTCACCATGAACAGTATGTTTGATTTGTCTACGACTCGTATCGTGAAACATTAATTAAATTAATTATTCAACAATTGATGAACCGCGGACGGAAATTCCGATCTCTATTCTTCTGGGTGAATTATAGCGCCCCGGATCGGTCAGTGCTACTCTGTCCGACACGGGAGAAAGTGAATAATCCGGACTTCCTGTCGTTGTGAACACGAATCCGTTAAAGAAGGATGCATTGAACAGATTGAAAACGCGGATGAACGCACTGAACTTGATATCATCCACGACAAAATTCTTCTCCGCGCGAAGATCGACCGCTGTTCCGTTCGATTTCCGTCCCGAATTGTTTTCAAGATCGGCACCGAATCCTGAACCAATGAGCGGCGTGTACGGCTGACCTGAAGCATACTTCGCGATCAGTGTCAGAGAATAATTATTCGGGTCCTGCACCGTTACCTGACCATTCAGGGTATGCCGCTGATCCCAATTGAACGGGACCTCGCGGGGATTTGCATCTTTTCCCGCGGCGGCACGTGTTGCGGTTTCCGATGGATTGCTGGAATTTCCAAGTGCGAACTGATTCGAATAATCCAGCGACGCGTTCAGCATCGATCCGCTGCGGAAATCCAAGGCAAGTGTGAAACCGCTGACACTTCCAAAATCGACATTCGTTAACCGCGAATATTTTGCTGCGTTATACGTTTCAATGAATTCGACGCCCAGCAGATCGCGGATATCTTTATAGAACATACTTCCATCGATCCCGATGTTATCATTCACCTGAGCCTTCATCCCGAACTCATACTGCGTTGTGAATTCCGGCCGTAGATCGGGATTTCCCAGAACAGAATAACTGACGCCGTTCGCGAGATCTTTCAACACGGAGTAATCGGAATTTGAAAAGAACTGATTAATCGCGGGAAGCTGATAGAAATGTCCATAGGAGAAATAGATCGAACCGTTCGCCATGATCGGATACGAAACACCAAGCCGCGGAGCCACGACCACTTTTGTCGTGGTATTTTTAGCGTGCGAAGAAGGTGCTCCGATGATCGCATTGGCAGGATTCTGCAGATCGCTTGGGATGGTGGTGTTCGCGTCGAAGTATTCCATGCGAAGTCCTGCGCGGACGGAAACATCCTGCCACTCGATCCGGTCCTGACCATACACCGAAAAAGAGATCGGTGTATAATTCTGCGGCGGCGGGAATAGGGGACTGTTCACATATGCATGAAGTGCGCCGGTGATACTGTCACGGTCGATCACGCCCGGATTTCCGTAGGTGATGTCCGGCAGCTGCAGTTCAGCACCGATCTTCACAAGATGGATATTGGTGACCTGTCCGGTGACGGATGCTTTGATAATATTCACAGTGGTCTTTTCAATATACCGTCCGAGATCAACTCCCTGGATCACCGCTCCATTGAAATAATCCGCATCACCGCGCGGCTGCTTTGCAATATAATAGCGCGGGTCGTTCACATTCTCATACTTGTAATCCTTATAGTCGATCTTATTTTGACGGAGATTGATCGTGTAGAAGAATTTCGGCGATAACATTTGCGTGATATCGAAACCGTGGACCAGTGAAAGGAATGTTGGTGTCTTGATACCGTCCGGATTCAACCGATAACCGAATTCGTACGGTGTGTTCTTCGTAAGATTGAAGATCGCCTGATAACTGAGTTGCAACCCCTGAATGGATGAATTCGACACTTTCATTTGTCCGGACCATTCATTGTTGGATGAAAGCGGGATCAGTTTGTTATCACCGGTTGGATTGAATTTCTTTGTGTTAAAGTCCGATGTATCGGTCGGTTTGAACATCCGCGTTGCAAAATAATATCCTTCCGAAACGTATCTGCGTCCGCTCAGCAGGAATGTCGTCTGCGGAAGTCCCGTCGGTCCGCTCAAAGTCATTTGATAACTTTGCGTCGCAAGCGGATTGATCCGGTCCAGATAAGGATATTTTGCAACGTTCCCAAGACCGACATAATCACCCACGTACGTTTCTGCGGACCACTCAAGCATATCATTGGATCCGCTTCGCAGGACAGCATTCACAACTCCGCTCATCGCCTGACCGTATTCCGCATCGAATGTTCCGCTGATCACCTGAACTTCCTGAAGCACGGAACGGTCCAGCGAAACGGCCGGAGCATTCGTCAAAGGATTGTTGACCGAAACACCGTCCACCTGATACTGCACCTCGCCTGTTCGTCCCCCTCGGAAATGTCCGTCCACGACACCGGCCTGCAGGTTCACAATGTCCGCCAGACTTTGCACTGGCAGCACCGAGATCTGATCTTTCGTCATGATCGCCACTGCGCTTGTTTGCCGTGTATCAACGATCGGTTTTTCGGCGATGACAACAACTTCCGTTCCTTCGACCATTTCTTCCGAAAGTTTCTCTTTCAATGTTGTTGTCTGCTCCGAACTGATGACGATCCCCTTCACCACTTTCGATCCGTATCCGACCCCGCTGATGCGCACATCGTACGTTCCCGGCGGTATATTGATAATGACAAAGTATCCTTCAAAATCCGATGCCGCACCTGTCGATGTCCCCTGAATGACGATATTCACACCGATCAGCGGTTCACCCGTCTTTTTATCGGTGATGGTTCCGGTCAGTTTTCCTGTGGAATTTGCAAAAAGCACCGCATGAACAAGGAACAGAGAAAGAACAACTGTCCATTTGCTCTTCACAGAAAATACATGTGTGGTCAACATCGTTCTCATGAGAGATGGATTTATATTGTGAGGTTGGAGTGACACGATAAACTGATTCCTTGCTGTGCAGCAAGTGATGTTCCGATTTACAGCACGATCAAGAGTAGAAAGATGAGGGAAGATCACTCTCCCTCATCTTTAGTAAAATATTACTTCACTGATGTTATGCAGAAAGTATAAGATTAGTAAAAAATGGTTCGGCGCGGCGCAACACCCATGTTCATCCTGAGCAAATCCTTCGCTTTTTGTTCCGAAGGAATCCCTTCGGGAAAGGATGCGCCTCCCAAAGGGACCCCTTCGGGGGAAGGATGAACTAACATGTTAAAGTTGCGCCTTGCTCACCATGAACAGTATTTTTAATTTGGCACTATTTTACAAATATCATTTTGGAGACCGGTGTTGCAAATTCTTTTCCGGTCGATCCATTCCGCAGACGAAGCTGATAGAAATAGACTCCGCTGCTGAGCTGTGAAGCATTGAATCTGTATGAATTCTGTCCGGCACCGATTTCGCCGAGATTCACTGAAGCAATACTCCGGCCGAGCATATCATAGACGGAAAGCGAAACGTTTCCTGAAGCAGGCGAAACATATTTGATCGTTGTGGAAGGATTGAACGGATTGGGATAATTGCCGAGTATAGCAAACTCTGTCGGCATCGATGTCCTTTCCGTGTTCCCGACACTCGTCAGAACAAGACTCGAATCCATATAGACAAAAGCGGCAGCGGCAAATCCGTCATGTTCTCTGAACCACCATGTGCGGGTACCATAACTTAATGATGACGGAATGTATGAATCACCGTCGAACAACGTCAGTCCCAGATACAAAATGCCGTCACCGAGTCCGGACGGATATCCCATTTTAGTAAGATCGATCGCCTGTTCAATTTGATATCCGGCGTCTTCATCAATACCGGTGGTGTCAACGGTCGTTCCCGGTTTCAGTTTCAGAACAACCTGTGCGCCTTTCAGCGAATCTCTCAGTTTCGGATAATAATCCCTTAAACTATCAGCTCCGTTTTTGCCCACGGTCACCGTCAACTTGATCGGGATCTGATCGTGATCGGTCTGATTCATATAATCTTTTCCGAGACCGTTCATCGTGATCATGAGACCATCCCAGCGATCATAGACATCGGTGAATTGAACGGCTTGATCCTGTACATCCACACCGACATACAAGATGTTCCCCTTAAAGAACATTTTAACATTGGCTTTGGATGAATCGAAGATCGTCGCTTTGCCGCCGTTCACATCCGGCTGATATTGACCGCTTGCAAACGGACCGACACCTGCATACGAGGTCCGGATTTTATTGTCGCCGAATCGAAGATCGATCCCCGGGATCTTTCCCCATACCGATTCATCAAGTTTACCGTCAATCACCGGCGCGGCCATCAATTTTCCGTTCGGTATTACATAATCAGGAAGGATCTTGGGAAGCGCGCCGGAAGATGTCGTCACATCAGGACGGACATGTATCCGTAAAAAATTCTTATTGCTCACGTTCGCCCACGGTCCCTGAAGCCACGTTCTGCTGAAGGTGACCCAATCCTGTACCGGGAAAAACCAATCGACATCACGAAATGCTGCGTTGAACATGATAATGTCGCCGTTCGGATCCTTCATCTTGTATCCTAATTTCTTGATGTTGATCTTCATCTCAACAGTATAACTGGTATCGGGTGTTGCATCCGTGTTGGTCGTCCCTTTCACCGTTGTTGCAGTGAAGAAATCGGTTGGAGTATATTTCCCGACCGGACCGATTGTCGGTTTTCCGCCGACGGCAGTGACCGAACCCGGATCCATCCAGCTCTCGTTGATCCATCCATACAGGAATTCACCGGAAGGAGAAGGCCGTTTTGTAGAATCACTCTTGTCGCGGATATTGAAGATGATCGCATCAGCCGCGCCGAACACTCCGCCGCCGATGGAACTGTCTTTTACAGTAATTGCAAGATAGAGCGAATCTCCCATGACGAGAAATTTTATCCATGCCCGTGTTGAATCGAATACTGTTCCCGTTTCCGCGGTATATCCGCTGCCGGGAAGTCCTGCGCTTTTTCCGTATTGAACATACAGTGACTCTGCTCCTGCCCATGCTGGCTCATTCATCACACCATCCACCGTGATAGAACCTGCCGGCACAGTTCGTGCCCAGATCGCATCCGAACGTTTTGGTTGGCTGAATGCAAATGAGATGCATAATACCGTTGCGAATATTGCTGCCATCATGATCTTTTTCATTGTGTTTCCTTTTTCTTTGTATTCATGGTTCATCATAAAAAAGCCGGCGCAGAATTTTATGTTCTGCGTCGGCTTCAGATCTCTCTTATTTCAACAACATCATTTTCTTTGTTTCATTGAACGTTCCCGCCTGGATCCTATAGATATAGACACCGGATGATAACGAACTTGCATTGAAGCTTGTTTCGTAATTTCCCGGTTTTTGGGACATGTTGACAAGTGTTGCCACTTCCTGTCCCAGCATATTATAGATCTTCAGCGTTACCTGTGAAGCAGTCGGAATAGAATACCGGATCACGGTCGAAGGATTGAACGGATTCGGATAGTTCTGATTCAGTGCGAATGTCATTGGAATTTCGCCAAGTTCCTGTACTCCCGTTGTTTTCGGGAATGCGATGGTCTTGTAGACTCCGCCCCATTCACTGCCCCACCATGATTTATAATATGAACCGCGTGCACTATCCCACGGTGACATCGGATGCTGATATCCGTCCGGATCGAAGATCGTCATCGCAACCGTCAGATTCAACGCACCTGATGTCGGTGCAAATCCAAGCGAGTTCAGTTTGATCTTCAATTCAGCGGTGTAACCATTATCAACATTTGTTGTATCGTTCACGGTAGAACCGGCCGCCAGGAAGCCCGCACCGGCACCGGAATTCAATACCATTTCTTCATAACGGATGGTATCCTTATTCCCTGCAATGTTCTGCCAGTACAACTTGTATTCTTTATCATCTCCGACAGAATTTTTTACCTTAATAAAGATTCCATCACCTTCCCAATCGAATTTGCAGATCGACTTATCGGGCGACTGAATTCCAACATAAAGATCATTTCCTTTGGCAAGGAATTTCACTCGGGTATAACTCGTATCTTTGTACGGAAGATGATATTGAACTCCATTGACATCGAAATTATTCTTGATGTCAAATCCGCCGGTGACTGTTTTTTCTGTTCCGGTCTTCGGTGCATTTGCTGGACCAAACACCAGTGTATTTGCAGTTGACCAATCGGCTTCCGTCAATTTACCGTCGAGAGTGATGGCAGATGAAGAATTTTTAGCCACTAAAGTATCCGGATTGTCATATTCCGTCTGGAACTCAAGTGTCTTCATCACATCACCCCATTCACTCCCCCACCATGATTTGTAGTAGGAACCGCGTGCACTGTCCCACGGACTCATACCATTCGGCCAAGGCAATGCTGCATTAAACTGGAATCCATCCGGATCAAAAAT
>CAIVNT010000544.1 GCA_903907305.1 uncultured Ignavibacteriota bacterium | reverse complement strand
GAAAAACACAAGCTAACTTAATTGAAGTGGCACTAGATATACTTGTCAATGAAATCATTATTGTTGAAGTAAAAGCTGTTGAACAAATGATACAATTATACCAAGCTCAATTATTGTCATATCTAAAATTAACAGGAAAACCGAAAGGATTGCTGATTAATTTCAACAGTAGCAATATCGTGCAGCAGCTCATTCCCATGGTAACAGATGAATTTTCGAAACTGTCGATTGATTAGTTTTTCAAATCTCTTAGTGCTCTTCGTGTCTTAGTGGTAAGGAATTATCAAATGAAGCTTTCCTGGAAACAGTACGATTTACAATTAAAGCATATCTTCCGCATCTCCCGAAGCGCGCGTGATATTGCTCCAGTAACTATTCTTGAGCTGGAGCATGACGGCATTGTTGCGTACGGCGAAGCGTCACCGACGAAACGGTACGGCGAAAGTATTGAGACGATCGATGCATTCTTCCGTAAACTCGACTTCTCGAGTTTCGATTCCCCGATGATGCTGGAGGAACTCCTCAACTATGTCGATTCCATCGAGATGGGAAATACATCTGCAAAATGTGCAGTGGATCTTGCACTGCATGATTGGGTCGGCAAAAAACTCGGTGTACCACTGTACGAATTGTGGGGATTGGATCCTGCCAAGACTGCAAAATGTTCCTTTACGATCGCGATCGATTCAAAAGAAGTAGTTGAACAAAAGGTCCGTGAAGCAGAAGAATTTCCGATCCTGAAAGTAAAAGTAGGACTGGATAATGACGAAGAGATGATCACCACCATTCGTAAGATCACGGATAAAGTATTGTATGTGGATGCAAACGAAGGGTGGAAAGACAAACATGTTGCACTGGAAAAGATCAAATGGCTGAAGGACCAGAATGTTGAATTTGTTGAACAGCCGATGCCTTCGGATCAGTTTGACGATCTTCAATGGCTGCGTGAAAAATCACCGCTGCCGATGATTGCCGATGAGAGCGTGCTCCGTCTAAGTGAAGTGCCAAAACTTGCTCAGGCGTTCGACGGCATCAACATCAAATTGATGAAATGCACCGGACTCCGTGAAGCGATGAGGATGATCCATACAGCCCAAGCATTGAAATTGAAAATAATGATGGGATGTATGATCGAGACAGCAGTCGGTATCTCCGCCGGTGCACATCTTGCACCTTTACTGGATTATGCTGATCTCGACGGCAATGTGCTGATCTCGAACGATCCGTTCGACGGGGTAAGGAACATCAAGGGGGAATTGACATTGAACAACAGACCGGGATTGGGAGTAACGCTGAGATAGTGAGTACAAGTATCATCAATATATTGCCGGACCATCTTGCGAATAAGATCGCTGCGGGTGAGGTTGTTCAACGGCCTGAATCCGTTGTGAAGGAACTCCTTGAGAATTCCATCGATGCGGGAGCGACATCCATTTCCATTACCATCAAGAATGCAGGGAAGGCCCTCATTCAATTGATCGACAACGGAAAAGGGATGACCGAAGAAGATGCGGAAAAATCGTTCTACCGACATGCCACAAGCAAGATCGCGACGTATGAAGACCTGGAAAATATCCGGACACTTGGATTCCGCGGCGAAGCATTGGCATCGATTGCGGCTGTTGCCCAGGTGGAACTGAAAACTCGCCGGGAAGAGGATGCTGTCGGCTCATTATTGCGCATTGAAGGAAGCGAGATCAAAGAACGGGCGAAGACTGCCCATCAGCGCGGGACGACGATCAGTGTAAAGAATATATTCTACAATACTCCGGCACGCCGTCAATTCCTGAAATCGAACAATACCGAATTCAAACATATCTATGATACCATCCAGCGCCTGGCATTATCCAAACCGGAAATTGCTCTGGAATTTGTCAGTGATGAGGACACGATACTGGCATTGCCTTCACAAACACTTGAAGACCGTCTGAAGACTCTTTTCGGAGAAAGGCATTTTGCTACATTGGTCCCCCTGAGAGAAGCGACGGAATTGCTGACGATCTCGGGATTCATCGGTAAACCTGATTTTGCGAGAAAGTCGAAAGTCGATCAGTATATTTTTCTGAACAACCGCTTCATCATCAGCCGGTCGATCAATCACGCTGTCTTTTCCGGATATGAACATCTTGTAGAGAAAGGGAACTTTCCGTTCTTCCTGTTGTTTATTGAACTCGACCCGAATAAAGTAGATGTGAACGTTCACCCTTCAAAGATGGAAGTGAAGTTTGCCGATGAGCAGAGCATCTATCGTATCGTCATTTCAGTCATACGCAAAGCGCTCGGCGGGAGTGACATCACTCCGACGGTGGAGTTCCAACGCAATCCGGGAGATTTTTCCGGACTTCGGCATACGGCGATCCCCAGATTCTATTCCAATGTTCCCGGTGCGGCATTACCATCTTTCGATTTTAATGCGACGTTTCCGAAGCAGCCTTCCGGCAGCGAAGAGATCCCGTTCGATCTCAATTCAAAGCTCGATCAGATCTTTGCGAAAAATCCTTTCGCTGACCCCGCTGTTCCTGAAGATACTGCAACCCAATTCCAGCATGGTACGCGTGACAGCGAAGCGCAGGAAGGGAAAGGTATCTGGCAGCTTCACAATAAATACATCTTAACGCAGATCCGTTCAGGACTGATGATCATCGATCAGCATGTTGCTCACGAGCGCATCTTATATGAACGTGCCTTGACGAGAATGAACAATGCTGTTCCATCATCGCAGCAATTGCTGTTCCCGCAGACAGTTCAACTCCCCTCCGGCGATTATTCTTTGACAATGGATCTGCTTCCGTTCTTCAATACGATCGGAT
Source organism: uncultured Ignavibacteriota bacterium (assembly GCA_903907305.1). Lineage (GTDB taxonomy): Bacteria > Bacteroidota > Ignavibacteria > UBA10030 > UBA8401 > UBA8401. The sequence continues at coordinate 3,375 of CAIVNT010000544.1, read as the reverse complement.
TTGAAACGAAACCATTCGGCAAAAATACGATCGTTCTTGAAGGAGTCCCGCCGGAAGTGAAAGCCGGAACGGAAGCAAATATACTTCAGGAAATTCTTGATGAGTTCAAGAATAATCAGCTCCGTGTAAAACTGGAAGCACGGGACAATATCGCAAAATCATTTTCGTGTAAAGCTGCGATCAAAGCGGGGGACAAACTCTCCGAAACTGAGATGCGGTCACTTATCGATCAGCTTTTTGCAACTTCAATGCCGTATGTCTGTCCGCATGGCAGACCGGTATTGATCAAATTATCTTTGGCGGAACTCGACCGCCGGTTCTTCAGGACATAACATGAAAATTATTACCGTTCACTGCGTTGCAAGACCGGAACGCAGAAAAGATCTGATGGCACTCGGCACGAGCATGATAGCACCGTCCCGTTCCGAAGATGGTTGCATCCACTACAGTTTTTATCACGATCTGAACGAAGAGAATCGTTTCTTCTTCTATGAGGAATGGAAAGATCAGACTTCGATCGATCTGCATAACACTACAAATCATTTTCTCGAATTTCAGCCGAAATTCAAAGAGATGATCACCGGCGATGCTATTGTTACCGTTTATAATGCCGGTTAACGAATGACCTGATTCAGACGATCACAATTCGGACGTACCGTTCAATCACGATCAAACATATCGGAGAATCATCAATGGCTACATTCAATGACCCGCAGGCTGCGAAAGAAGCGACAGAAAAATTCAACGCGGCCGCTGCTGCATCCAAGGTCAGAAACGTTAAATTTACTACTGTCAGCGGAGAACAGGTCGGGTTGCTCTACACACCTGAAGAGGTTAAAGAGATCAATTATCTTTCAGATATCGGTTATCCGGGAGAATTTCCTTATACCCGCGGCATTCATAACACCGGCTACCGCGGAAAATTGTGGACGATGCGGCAATTTGCCGGTTTCGGAACTCCTGAAGATACCAACCAGCGCTTCAAATACCTTCTCGAGCATGGGCAGACAGGACTTTCCACCGCTTTTGACCTTCCTACATTGATGGGACGAGACGCAGACGATCCGTTCTCGGAGGGGGAAGTCGGTATATGCGGTGTTTCAGTCAGTTCACTCGCGGATATGGAGATTCTTTTTCAAGGAATTCCATTGGACAAAGTAACGACCTCCATGACCATCAATGCTCCGGCCGCGATGATTCTGGCGATGTATGTCGCTGTTGGTGAGAAACAGGGACTCAAATCGAACGTCCTTCGAGGAACCATCCAAAATGATATCCTGAAAGAGTATATCGCACAAAAAGAATGGATCTATCCGCCGCTCCCCTCTATGCGGATCATAACAGATATGTTTCAATACTGCTCGAAAGAACTTCCGCAGTTCAATCCTATCTCTGTCTCTGGCTATCATATACGCGAAGCCGGTTCAACCTCAGTCCAGGAACTTGCATTCACGTTGGCAGATGGATTTGCCTACATCGAAGCAGGTATCGCAGCAGGATTGGATGTAGATGATTTTGCACCGCGCATTTCCTATTTCTTCAATTCTCACCTGGACTTCTTTGAAGAGATTGCAAAGTTCAGAGCAGCTCGAAGGATCTATGCCAAGAGAATGCGTTATAAATACGGCGCAAAGAATCCGAAATCATGGACATTACGTTTCCATACGCAAACGGCAGGATGCACACTTACGGCCCAACAGCCGGAAAATAACATCGTCAGGACGGCAATTCAGGCTTTAGCAGGTGTTTTAGGAGGGACCCAGTCGCTTCATACTAATTCTATGGATGAAACTCTGGCGCTTCCTTCGGATAAGGCTGTAAAGATCGCATTGCGGACTCAGCAGATCATTGCTGATGAAACAGGTGTGGCAAATATGGTCGATCCATTAGGCGGAAGTTACTTTGTTGAATCCTTAACCACGAAAATGGAAGAGGGAGCAGAACGGTATTTTGAGAAGATCGAAATGCTTGGAGGAGTGATTCCTGCAATTGAGCAGGGTTTCTTCCAAAGAGAGATAGCCGAAGCCGCTTACCGCTATCAGCGCGAATTGGATACGAAGGATAAGATTATTGTCGGTGTGAACCAATATATTGAAGAAGATGAAAAGATCGATATTCCGATCCTTGCCATTTCGCCGGATGTTGAAATCAAACAAAAGAAGCGTCTTGCCGAACTCAAGCAAAGCCGAAATCAAGCTTCTGTCGATCAGTCATTGAAGGAATTGAAACAGGCAGCTGCTGACGGTTCGAACCTAATGCCGCATCTGCTCAATGCATCGAGAAATTATGTTACTGTCGGTGAGATGTGTAATTCGTTGATAGAGCATTTCGGTATCTACGAAGAGGTGGCGGTATTCTAAAAAGTAATTTGTCGAAACTAAAAAAAGGGGAAGCAACTGGCTTCCCCTTTTTTTTGTACTAAACCTTAGATGAACTACTGAAGATCCAATAGCCACGCATCAAGTATCGTCAATTCCTGTTCCTGCAGGATATTGTTCTCAACGAGCGTCCGATAACAACGAAGCAGATTCTCCGAAAGATTTTCCACTCCTTGCTTCAATTCTACATTGGTCAAATACTGGATGATCTTCTTATCATTCAAATATCCGCTGATCTCATCCTGAAAATCTTTGATGAGACTATGTTCATTCCTGTCCTGATACACCGATGAATTTCCAAAGCTAAGATGTCCATCGATCGTCCAGAGGAGCCTCTGTGCAATATAGCTCCGGAAAATATCGGTCATACGGAATGAACAGGTGGAAGGGAGATAGAGTAGCGGAAATACTTCCCTGAACCAGACGGTGTTCTGAGAATTGAAAGGACACCATGCGTATTGATCCAGCACTACATTATGTTCCAGTTGATTAAAATCCAATTCCTTATTGATCACCAATCGATAGACTGCGTCAACGTCCGGATTCTTATCGGCTAGATACTGCTGAATGGGACTATACACACTTTTCTTCGCGCCAAGTGCCGGAGCTTCCGAAGTGACAAGATCAAGCGGAAAACCGCGCGGCCATACATGTTCGGGAGTGAAATATTTATACATATTCACCCAGCCGATGTGCGAAACGACCGGTCCTGTAATTTCTTTTGAAAAATTGAATCGGTAATTCTTCAGCGGATAATTATCATCATCCGTTTCGAGGATCACTTCCGCATTGTTCTTGATCGCCAGAAGATAACCGATGTTCTTTCGGGTGTAATGATTGAAAGGAAGGACTGCGGCGGTCTTCAATGACATCAATTGCTGCTGATCGGCAGAATAATAGCCGCCGGGGAATCGTCGTTCGTTCTGAAATGCCGTGAACAGTTCACTCAGTTCCGGTTTCGTCTTTTTGTCGCCGATGACGATGAATTCCACATTGT
>CAIVNT010000543.1 GCA_903907305.1 uncultured Ignavibacteriota bacterium | reverse complement strand
GCAGACGGTGAAACGATTCCAACTGCACTTCGGCGACCTTGTTGTGTGGATGCACAGCAGAATGTCCGACGGCGAACGGTATGATGCGTGGAGAATGGTCCGCGATGGACGATGTTCCATTGTGATCGGACCCCGCTCAGCATTATTTGCACCGCTGAAAAATATCGGACTCATTATTGTTGATGAAGAACATGAATCTTCCTACAAACAATTCGATGCGAGTCCACGGTATCACGCCCGCGATGTAGCGATCATGCGCGGCGCACTCCATCATTCGGTGGTCGTGCTCGGTTCAGCAACACCTTCATTGGAATCGTATTCAAATGCACTCGCCGGAAAATACACGTTATTGTCACTTCCTGATCGGGCAGACAACGCCGTTCTGCCTCCCGTGAGAATCGTGAACATGATCGATGAACGGACACGGTTATATGCCGCGGCCAAACTGCAGGCAAAAGAACATGGAAAGAAAGCATTTGAGAATCTGTCAAAAAGCATCTCCGCGTCACTCGAAATGAAGATACGCGATAGACTTGAGAAAAAAGAAGGAATCATCCTGCTGCAGAACAGACGTGGATTTGCACCATTCACCGAATGCACATCGTGCGGCCATGTGGAGCAGTGTGATCAGTGCAATGTAACCATGACGTATCACGCAACGAAAAAACATCTGCGGTGCCACTACTGTGGCACGGTAAAACCGGCGCCGACTGTCTGTTCTGAATGCGGTGGATTTAAATTCGCGCTCAATGGCTTCGGTACGCAGCGGGTGGAACAGGAACTGGCGGCACTTTTCCCCGCGGCAACGATCCTGCGGATGGATATGGATACAACATCACGGAAAGGGTCCCACGAGAAGATCCTGCGTCAATTCGGTGAAGGATGTGCGGATATCCTATTGGGGACACAAATGGTGGCTAAAGGACTCGATTTCCCGAGGGTGACACTGGTTGGTGTGATATCGGCTGATACGCAGATGATGCTTCCGGATTTTCGGTCAGCGGAACGGACATTCCAATTGCTGACACAAGTGGCGGGGCGCGCGGGACGAAGCACTCTTGCCGGTGAAGTGGTGATTCAGACTTCGCAGCCGGGGCATTATGCTATGAAATATGTACGCGAACACGATTTTCTGGGATTCTACAAAGAAGAGATTGAATTTCGCAAAGCGATCAACTATCCTCCTTTCTCGCGCGTGATCGTGATTGAATTCAAGGGAAGGAATGAACGAAGCGTTGAAGAGACAGCGTTGATTTTTGGGAAAAAATTGTCCACTCATATTCCCCGCGAATCCATCTTAGGTCCTGCGCCGGCGGTGCTGTCCAAAATCAAAAATGATTTCCGCTGGCAGATCATTATCAAAGCGGATAAAGAATCGGATAAAAACGGAACACGCGCCCGGCATTCTGTGGCGCGTGTTGTCAATGAAGAACAATCCCGAGCGATCGCCCGAAGCGTGAAGATCATTGTTGATGTCGATCCGACGGGGATCCTTTGATCCTGTCAGCGGCTTATCTGCCGAACAGCAGACCGATATAGTTCATCCCGACGGTCACCAACAGCCAAAACACCAGCGAGACCGAAATTCCTTTTACCGTTGGAATCGACCACACTTTTGACAACCCGATCCCTACCACTGAGAACTGCCAAATCGAAAGAGCACTGATTGCCGTCAGCAATGTGTGGGTCTTATTCATCGGATCAATTTCACCGACCAGCATTCCGAGATTCGGTCCTGCATACATCGAACCCATCGCAACAATGAATACCAACGAGATCATCGTGCTGACGGGGATGATGAGCATCCCCAGACCATAGGTTTCGCAAATCTTGAGGTAGGGGACAGATGACTTAAAGACTGTTTTTCCAATCAGCCAATATCCTAGAGAGAAGCCAAAGAGTGAGACATAAATATAAAACACAACCCCGATAGACCCAAAGATCAGAAACATGGGGGAACCGCCTTTGGAGAACTCAAGCGCTTTTTCCATTTGTTCCTGTGTCATTTTTCCTTGATCGACCTGCTTCTGCATCGCTTGCACTTGACTCCCATGCAGTTGATCCTGAATTGCAGGTTGACTGAACATGACAAACATGGAGATAATCATACTCACCAACGCGATGAATGCAGGAATACTCCAGTGGGAATTCTTTTTCTCTGACCGCGCCATTTGTTCATAAATTTCACCGGGAGAAGAAAGAATCCCGATAAATTTATCACTCAGTGTCAATTCCGATGTTGTTTCCGGTGTCATAATCTCTTCAGGCATAATCAATTCCTT
>CAIVNT010000542.1 GCA_903907305.1 uncultured Ignavibacteriota bacterium | reverse complement strand
GAAAGAAGTAAACAAAGAGATTCAGGATTCACCTGAACTTGTCAATAAAGAACCATACGAACGCGGTTGGATGATCAAAGTGACGCTCGCCAATATCGATGAGGTGAAGAATCTTCTTGATGTTGAAGCATACAAAAAACTAATCGCTAAATAAGGAGCATTCATCATGTCAGTCAATATCTCGGAACTTCTCGGTGCGGATGCTAAAAGTCTGCTCGAGCACAAATGCATCACCATTCCCAAAGAAACCATTCATGTCCCGTCACCGTCATTCGTTGACGATATCTTCATCCAGTCCGATCGTCCCACACCCGTTTTGAAAAGCCTTCAGCAGCTCTACGGATCAGGCCGTCTTGCGAACACCGGATACGTTTCTATCCTACCGGTGGACCAGGGGATCGAGCATAGCGGCGGAGCATCGTTCGCAAAGAATCCGATGTACTTCGACGGCGAGAATATCGTAAAGCTCGCGATCGAAGGCGGATGTAACGGTGTTGCATCGACACTCGGCGTTCTCGGATCTGTTGCACGCAAATATGCGCACAAGATCCCGTTCATCCTTAAGTTCAACCACAACGAATTCATGTCGTATCCCAATACGTATGATGAAACCCTCTTCGCGAGCGTCAAACAGGCGTGGGATATGGGATGTGTAGCGGTTGGAGCAACAGTGTATTTCGGTGCAGCCGAATCTCGCCGCCAGATCTGGGAAGTAAGCCAGATGTTCCAACAGGCTCATGAACTCGGTATGGGAACGATCCTTTGGTGCTACACGCGTAACAACGCGTTCAAGACGAAAGAGAAGGATTATCATGTGTCGGCAGACCTCACCGGTCAGGCGAACCATCTTGGTGTAACGATCCAGGCTGATATCATCAAACAGAAATTGCCCGAGAACAACGGCGGTTATAACGCATTGAACATGAGCGGATCAAGTTATGGAAAGATCGATCAATTGGTCTATTCAAAACTGTCGAGCGATCATCCTATCGATCTTACCCGGTATCAGGTGGCGAATTGCTACATGGGCCGCGCCGGGCTGATCAACTCCGGCGGAGCATCCGGTTCGAATGATCTTGCGGATGCAGTGAAAACAGCAGTCATCAACAAACGCGCCGGCGGTATGGGACTCATCTCCGGACGAAAGGCATTCCAAAAACCGATGCAGGACGGCGTTGCAATCCTGAACGCGATCCAGGATGTCTATCTTTCCAAAGAAGTAACAATTGCATAAGGAAACAGTCCGCAGAATGCCGTATGGTCTTCTGCGGATTTTTTCAAAAATATTACTGAGGAATTGTTCGATACTTTTTTTACGCATTTACATTCTCAAGCGTCATCGGCTGCAGTATGCAACGGGACGCTTTTTTTATTGGTAGCGGTATTCTTTAAAGAATTAGTGTTTACACCTCCCACGTCTTTAAGACCTGGGAGGTGTTCCAATACAATAGCAGTAATATGAAGAAATACAAATGCATCATCTTTGATATGGACGGCACTCTCACGCAGACGAATCAGCTGATCTATGATTCGTTCAATCATATTGCGGGGCAGTACATCCAAAAAAAGTTGACGAACAACGAAATCCATGCGCTGTTCGGTCCGCCGGAAGAATTGTGCGTTGAGAATATGATCGGGAAAGAACATATCGGACGGGCGATGGACGAGTATTACTCTTTCTATCAGAATGAACATCATCGTTTAGCTTTGCTCTATCCTGGCATACAGGAGATCCTTGATTTTCTGCAGTCAAAGAATGTCCGTCTTGCGTTATTCACGGGAAAAGGACGAAGAACGACCGATATTACGCTCGAACAATTCGCAATTAGTTCGTACTTTGAAATGACAGTCACCGGTGATGATGTGGATATCCACAAACCATCAGGCGATGGCATTGTGAAGATCATGAAGCGATTTTCGCTCACACCCGACCAGGTGCTTATGGTGGGAGATGCTGTTGCTGATGTTCAGGCAGCCCGTGAAACAGGAGTGGAGATCGCTTCGGTGTTGTGGGATTCGGACGGGAAGGAAGATGTTCTGAAATTATCTTCTGATTATCTG
>CAIVNT010000541.1 GCA_903907305.1 uncultured Ignavibacteriota bacterium | reverse complement strand
TTTATCGGCAGCGCAATGGTTGCCAAACTCAATGAAAAAGGGATATCCGATATTCTTGTGGTGGATGAACTTGCCTCCACGATGAAATGGAAGAATCTCGCCGGCAAGCAGTTCTCCGATTACGTGCATAAGGACAATTTCATTGAGATGCTGTTGAACGAACGTCTTCCGAAGATCGATGCGATCATCCATATGGGAGCGAATTCCTCCACAACCGAGCGGGATGTCGACCATCTTATGGAGAACAACTATCGCTACACACGCATCCTTGCGGAATGGTCTGTGCGGAAAAAAGCGCGTTTCATCTATGCGAGCAGCGGCGCCACATATGGCGACGGTGCGTTAGGCTTTTCGGATGATGATGCTGTCAGCCCCACGCTCTTACCATTGAATGCATATGGATATTCGAAACAGATCCTCGATCAATGGCTTCTCAGAAATGAACTGCAGAACAAAGTGGTTGGGATAAAATTCTTCAACGTCTTCGGTCCCAACGAGTATCACAAAGGGGACATGAAGAGTCTTATCTGCAAAGCGTACCATCAGATCCAGGAGATCGGGAAGATTCGTCTGTTCAAATCATACAAACCGGAATATAAACACGGCGAACAGGTGCGCGATTTTGTGTATGTGAAAGACTGCACGGAAGTGCTCTGGTGGTTCCTGAATTCGCCGAAGGTGAACGGAATTTTCAATCTCGGGACCGGTAAGGCAAGAACGTGGAATGATCTCGCAAAAGCGGTTTTTTCAGCGCTCAATCTTGCTCCGAATATTGAATATACCGAAATGCCGGAAGAGATCCGGAACTCGTACCAATATCACACCGAAGCAACAACGGCGAAATTACGTGACGCGGGTTGTCCTGTGCAATTCCGACTACTGGAAGATTCCGTGAAGGATTATGTGCAGAATTATCTTCATCCTGATGTGAAATATCTTTGATTGTTCCATAGGAATAAATACGGTATTTTTGCCGTAGTGAAAAATTATTGTGAATACTAACTCGATCATACTGCATTTTTTGGAGACGATTTACATATCGTCGTTCATCCTCTCAGACAGCTCCTCTGCGGGCTAAGACTGTTGTTCCCCGATTTTCTGTTGTACCATGTATGCATTATTTTTTCCATCATCGTTTCAGGCAGTACGTTCTATTGAAAAAAAATATGAATTGGATCATGCTGGTCGTCGCCGGTTTTTTTGAAGTTGGATTTGCCTCCTGTTTGGGAAAGGCAAAAGAAACAACGGGAACTGCAGCAGCGGTTTGGATGGGTGCATTCTTTCTTTGTCTCTCTATCAGCATGCTGCTGCTGTATAAAGCCGTGCAATCACTTCCCATTGGAACGGCATATGCCGTGTGGACCGGTGTCGGCGCTATCGGTACAGTGCTTGTCGGAATATTTGTCTTCAAGGAACCGGCGGAATTCTGGCGCCTGTTCTTTTTGACCACATTGGTCGTCTCGATTATCGGGCTAAAAATAGTATCGGATCATTGAAAATTTATTAACGT
>CAIVNT010000540.1 GCA_903907305.1 uncultured Ignavibacteriota bacterium | reverse complement strand
TGATGCAGTGAAATCGAGAATAATAACGCTAATTATGGATCAATGTATTAGCATTACACAGTACATTACAGGCAACGCACAAATTTTTCGGAATTAATGGCAGTGTGAGACGAAAGGGAAAGTTCAACTGCAGAAAGAATACCGTTGTCCCGGCAGGAATTGCATTCAATGGACGAGGCTGTGCCGTTATTGTGAATCTGAAAGCAAACTTCGATGATACATTCGCTATTACATTCGACGGATAAATTTAAAAGACCGAACCCCGATTCAGTGAATCGGGGTTCGTGAACATCCAACGGAAGATATTATTTGATAGAATAAAAAATCAAATAAAGCTCCCTTACTAAAGGTATTGATACCAAATCCAAAATGCGGCTGGAATAAAGGCACCCAATATCGTAAAGAATGCACCTCGACCTGTGATGCCATTCTTTCCTTTTAAAACAAACAAACCTGTTATGGAAACGATGATCAATGCCGATGCATAAATATCCGCGATCCAGGTCCACACTTTCTTCGGTGCATTCAAGTGCAGTTGGTTGAATTCGAACAGGACACTTCTCGGGCGGATATATTCGATCACACCCTTACCCGTGGGAAGATCGACGGTATATGTCTTTCCGGAATAGAACAATTGGATCGTTTCCGGATCAGGACGGAAGACCGATTTGGGTTCTTCGGGCAGTTTCAACTGTTTTATGATATTGACCTTCATCTCCAGTGTGGTTGTTTCATGGACCGGTTGAATCTCGATCGTTTCCTTCAGGACCTGATAATTCGGATTCCAATCGGCCATATGGTTCACAGCAATTCCTGAAACAGCATAGACGATGGTCAACGCCGCCGCCGCATAACCAATATCTCGATGAAGGATGTTGTTCCATTTCCTCCACTTAATCAATGACTGCCCCCTCTCCCTTCAGCATGATCACTGTCTTCGGTCCTTTGATGGACGCCGGATCGAATTCCTTCTTCTCTTTTTCGGCATGTTTCTTTCCGGATTCGATCAATTGTTCCACCGAAAATGTTTTCACGGAGAAGATACCTTCTGCTTTTGCGTGTTTGCCTTTTGCATCGAGCGGGAACGTGATGACACCGTCATCAACTTTGAACAGCATCACTTCAAATTCCTTATCGCTTGCGATCTTTATCCAGCATCCGCGTTCCTTGCAGACATCGATGATGTTTCCTTCCACCAATAACCGTTTCCCATTATACTCTTCCGGTTTGGCCAGAATGTCCGAGATCTTTGTTGCATCTTTCAGCGTCACACCTTTTCCATAATTTTTGCCGTTTCCGGCCGACATTATCTGTACAAAAAATATGACAATAAGAATTAAGAGTGAAGAGCGCATGTGTTTCTCCTTATTACTGGTTATGTTATTTTGTGATTGGTGTATTGTTGAGGTCCCTGATAATGCAGAAAATATTTATTACCAACATTAGAATTCTATCTGCCCTATTGGTTGAAGCAGCCTTCCAGAGTCACTTCACTTTGAAAACGTTACATATTTTCTTCTTCATTGAAAACAGTATTTGCCTTTTCAACTTTTCCATCCGGTTTTATATGGAATGGATTAGGCATATCTTTTTTCTCGGTATCCGTTACGAATATTGTCAATGTTCGTTTGCTGAGTGCTGCCTTGATGGTATCAGCATTCGTTTGCAAAGGATCGAAGACGACATATCCATACGGTTTATCAATATACCGTGTTGATAATCGGACTATCCCATTATCCGCGGATAAGTGACTTGCGAGAGATCCTAAATATCTCCGAAGTGCAGGACTGTCTGCTTCAGGCATGGGAAAGACAAAAACATTCAGCTGCCCGGTTTTATACTTCTTATAGTCATTAAATTTTTTGTCGTAGCTTCGAAATATTTGTTTTGTATACTGTTTAAGCGAAATCATTCCTTTGATAATGCCTTCATTCTCTCTCTTGAATTCAACTTCCACTTTTTCTTCGCCTTCACCTTTCTTCACCATCGCATATTTTCTCTCAAGCAGGGAAAGCATTTTGTCAATTGTTGTCTTCCGGCGATCATAATATACTGACGTCATTACGGGTTCTCCATATTGTGTTTCGAAACCGTAGATTCCCTCATCTTCTTTAAATAAATTGAAAAGATTATTATGGTCTATCAGATCGAAAAGTCCAAAGACCCCTACTTCCCATACAGTTAAAGAATCAAGAACATTATCCTTTACTTTTCGAACTTCCTGTTTCATCGGCGTGAACAACGTTCGTTTGATCTTTGTTTCGGTTATTTCACGAGGATTATAATAGATAGCAACCGAGTGTGAAGCAGCATAGGTATCTAGTCCATAGATTCCATCGATCGGAAGTAACTGACTTTGCAGCGATTTTGAGCTTCCATAACATTTTATGTTTTTCAGACCGGCTCTTTCAAAAACAGCCATCTTATCAACGGATGAAGGATCACCCCATCGTTCAGAAATTGTTTTGAATTCAACTCCTTTTGATGCACCAAGGCTTAACAAAATCAATACCACGACCGTTACCGGTGAGAGATATTTCCATTTCATTGACTTGTGAACCATCAGGGTATTTTTTAATGGACACGAATAGACACAATCGGTACAGAGATTACAATCTGTATGATTTACTTTAGCATACCCGGAGATCTTGATCCCTTGGTGACATTTTTCATCACATATTCCGCAATCCGTACAGTTCTCTGCTGTCCGTGTGATCTTCGGCGCAGGCATGAAGACGCTTCTCAAAAATCCTATCTCAGTAATAGCTCCAATTACCGTCAAGACCAGAAAGAGTATTACCAGACTTATTCCTGCACCGAAAAAATTGGCGATAATATAGATAGCGATGACCGATACCACTGGAATGATATTGAGAAAGATATTGCTCAATGCACTGAGCGGACACAAATATTTGCACCAAAATAATTTGTAGAACAGAGCACCTGCTATCGTGAAAAGAAATGCCGGTATGGCAAAATATAGTACTATATCGGTATTATTGAACAAGTTTACCGCTGCAAAGTATGGATCATACTCCTTACAAAAAAGCTCACTGCTGGTCATTGTAATATACAGCGTGGCAAAAAGGATCACATATTTCATTAAACGCAGAATCCGATCAATACGCGAAGGGATCTCCATTCGGATACCCATTTTTTTACCAAGTGTGCCAAGCCACTCCGATACCGTCCCGATAGGACAGAGATAACTGCAAAACAACTTACCAAACAGGACGACACCCACAACGAGTCCGATGCCAAGCATAACCTGCACCTCGCTCATATTGCACGACATTGTACCTTTGAATAATTTACTGCCGAGTGACGACAATCCTCCGAATGCACAATATGATTCAAAATC
>CAIVNT010000539.1 GCA_903907305.1 uncultured Ignavibacteriota bacterium | reverse complement strand
GCCCTGAAGGGGACACGTTGGTAAAGAATTCGTCTCGTTACGGTTCAGGTTTCCGGCAGGAACCTATTCCTTAGATTCCCTATAGAGACTCCGTTTTTAAGCCCTGCAAAGAGGAGTCCGAAATGGCGGGATATTCGGCCGACGGCCATATTGCAGCAATAACAATATTAGTAGAGATATTATTCCATTATCATTCCAAAACACTATCTCACTTCTGCTGTCTTTGCCGTGAATTTTTCCACTCTGTGTTCCACGGGAGGAATGGTCTTCAAATACCGATAGATCGCTTTCAAGTCTTCATCTTTCATTCCCGATAGGAGCATCCACGGCATTGCCGAATTGAACTCTCCTGCTTTCACTGTCTTATTCCTGTTGACGGAATCCCGGTATGTAAAGAATCGTCCCTGGAAGGCTGTTTCATCCCATGCGCCGATTCCGGTTTCGATACTCTGCGTAATATTCGCGGAGCGGACAACATCACCGGTCAATGGGGAATGGAATTCCATTCCACCTGCAAATTCCATTCCTTCAATGAAGTTTCCTTTATCATCCCTGGGTGAGTGACAGTCTGCACACGCCGCCGCGTTCACCAGATACTTTCCATAGGCAAGTGTATCGTTTCGTTCCGGAAGGGTCATCGGTTCGTCGGCATCTTTCGGAATCAGTTTCACGATAAGATTCAATGGGAAGTTCAACTGTGATTCGGGATATGGCTTGGTAGAAATTTCAGGTAATGTGCGTATATAGGCGACCACCGATTTTACATCTTCGGGATCCATCTTTGCATATGAGGGATACGGCATCAAAGGGAAGATCGCTTTCCCGCCTTTTGTTACACCCGAGGTGATGAGACGATACAATTCACCGTCCGTCCAATTCTTAAGATTATAGGGAGTGATATTCTTTGAATAAATCGTGCCGGGAAAATTCGCTGTTTCCTTATCGAACTTTTCTCCTCCTTTTCCTTCAGTTCCGGGAATGATCGGTCCCGCAAACTTCGTCCAATCACGGGTAGAGTGGCAATCAATACAGCCGACAACATGATTCACAAGATATGCTCCCCTCTCCAGTCTGGCCGGTGTTGCTTCAACGGTGAATGTTTGAGGAGGTGAGACTTTCGGAAAAGCGAAATTCAGATACGCAACAAGACAAACGAAGACTGCAACAACAGCACCAACAATATACCATGCAATACGTAGGACCTTTTTCAATGCTCCCCCTTCATTATGGTTAAAATTGTGTTCTAAATTAGAAATATTTTCTTGATTGTCAAACCAATAGAGCGGTATCTTGTAGCATGATCATCCCGCTGTATATTCTGAAACGTCATGCTGCTCCATTTTTCGGCTCTTTCTTCTTCCTGATGTCGGTCTTCGTGCTTCAATTCGTTATGAAGTTCATGGATCAACTGGTGGGAAAAGGTCTCAGCGGAGCCGTCATCACCGAATTGATGATGCTGAACCTCGCATGGATGATGGTGCTTGCTGTCCCTATGGCGGTATTGGTCGCCACGCTGATGGCATTCGGTTCAATGGCCGCTACCAATGAAGTCACCGCAATGAAAGCCGGCGGTATCAGTTTGTACCGGATGATGTTCCCGGTAGCGATCGCATCGCTCGTTGTGACCTATCTGATGATAGAATTCAATAACAAAGTCCTCCCTGAAGCGAATCATCGTTCGAAGACTCTCACGATCGACATCCGGCGGAAGAAACCGACATTGTCGCTCGTCCCCGGTCTTTTCAATCAGGATATGAATGGAATGAGCATCCTCGTCCGCAAAACATTCGAGGAATCGAACGAGCTGGAAGGCGTCACCATCTATAATCATTCCGATCCGAATAAAAATACTGTCATTACCGCACGGCGCGGGAAACTCTCTTTTTCAGGAGATTATCAGAAACTGGTTATGGACCTGTATGACGGCGAGATCCACGATGTGGACCATACCAGACCGAAGGCATACCGCATCATTCATTTTCAACGTCAGAGAATATCGACCGTAACGGAAGGATTCGATTTTGAACGCTCTGCCGTCGATCAGTTCTCCCGCGGGGACCGGGAACTCAGCTCCGGCGAAATGCTTTATATGGTGGACAGTCTGAAAGGGATCACGGCAGGCGCCCGTAAAACGATCATTGACCATACCGATGCATTGAACCAGAAGTTATTCTATGGTTCGGTGGATTCGATCGCACCATCCAAAATATTTTGGAAGAATATCGAACAGTATACCGACATGAAAAGCCAATTGATGTTCTACCGGAACAATATCGAGAGTGAATTTTCGAATATCGACTATCAAGACAAACAGATCCGGGAATACCTGGTAGAAATTCATAAGAAATATTCCATCCCTGTTGCATGCTTCATCTTTATTCTTGTCGGCGCTCCGCTCGGAGTGATGGCACGGCGCGGCGGATTCGGGATCGCGGCGTCATTGAGTCTGGGATTCTTCCTTCTCTACTGGTCCTCGCTCATCAGCGGTGAGAAGCTGGCGGACAGGCATGTGATCGAACCGTGGTTCGGTATGTGGGCAGCCAATATCGTTCTGGCTGCATTTGGCGTATTCATTACATACAAAGTTGGAAAAGAAAATATTGAACTGAGTTTCGACTGGATCACTCGGTGGATCCCGAAAAAATTGCTGGAGAGATTCACACGATGAAGATCTTCGACCGGTATATCCTGAAACAGTTCATCATCACAACAATCTTCGGATTGATCACGTTCATGGCGATCTTTGTCATTATTGACTTGATGGAAAATCTCGATGATTTTCTGGATAACAATGTTGCGAATCCGATCATCCTGCAGTACTATCTCGCATTCCTGCCGGAGATCATCAAACTGATGACTCCCGTCGCCGTTCTGCTTGCAAGTCTCTTTACCACCGGAAAACTGGCAGCAAACAACGAACTAACCGCAATGAAAGCCGGCGGCTTGAGCATCTACCGTTACATGCTTCCGATCATGTCTTTGGTGTTGATCATCAGCGTTGCTTCGGTCTATTTTAACGGATGGATCGTCCCATACGCAAACCAGCATAAATTCTCCATCGAACGAAGATATCTGAACAAGAATCTCGAATCATCGGCGAGGACGAATATCTATCTTCAGGACGGAAAGAAGAAGATCGTTTACATCGCATTCTTCGACCGGAACAGCGGCAACGGCACACGCGCTTCCATTCAGGAGTTCACTGATTCCACGCTCCACTCAATTTATCAACGGTGGGACGGACTGCAGTTCTCGTGGGACAGCACCAAACAAAAATGGACAATGCGCATTGGCGAACACCGAATTTTGAATCCGAACGGAGAACAGTTGGAACGATTCGATGAGATCACCTTTAGTGATCTTACTTTCGCGCCGACCGATATTGTGAAGAAAGTGGAAAAACCCGAAGAGATGAACTACACAGAACTGCATAATTTCATCATCCGTCAACAAAGTAGCGGCAACGATGTTGCCCGATGGATGGTGGATTATCACAATAAAGTGGCATTCCCATTCGCGAGCGTCATCGTTGTCCTGTTCGGTATTCCATTCTCATTCGGGAAGAGAAAAGGGGGCGTTGCGATCCAGGTCGGGATCTCTGCTGCCGTGGTATTCATTTATATGGTCTTCATGAAGATCAGCAATGTCTTCGGTTATAACGGGGACTTGAATCCATTGCTGACAGCGTGGCTGGCGAATATCATCTTCTTTACCGCGGGAGTGGTGAACATTTTCCGTGTGAACAAATAACTCATCAATCTTTCTTCGTAACTACTCAGCAAACACCAAGGATAATTTTATTGAGCAATTCGCCACAAAAGCACTAAAGCACAAAATCCCACAAAGGAATAATGATAAATTAGTGGATCGAATTTTTCTCAGAAATTTGTGTCTTTGTGTTTTATGCCGATGGCATCGAGGCTGTGTCAAAAGCCGAATTTTTTCCAAGTCATTCTGAACGAAG
>CAIVNT010000538.1 GCA_903907305.1 uncultured Ignavibacteriota bacterium | reverse complement strand
CCTGGCGGGCCGCAGGTGGACAAAATAGCGAAGACTGGAAATAAGACTGCAATTAAATTTCCCCGTCCACATATATCAGAAAATGTTTTCAGCTTCAGTTTCAGTGGTCTCAAGACATCTGTTCTCTATTACCTGCGGGATAATAAACTCAGAGACACGCAGATTCCCGAACAATTATTGGCGGATATTTGCGCAAGTTTTCAGGCTTCCGTCATCGATGTGCTGGTGCAGAAGACGATACGTGCTGCTAAATATTATGGGGTGTCTGATATCTCTGTTGCCGGCGGAGTTTCTGCAAATTCATCACTCCGGCAAGAAATGAAGAATGCGGCGGAGACGAATAATTTTCGTTTATTTATCCCAAAATTTGAATATTGTACTGATAACGGTGCTATGATCGCCGAAGTCGGATACCGAAAATATTTGAAAGCCATGTTCTCGCCGATCAATGTTACGGCGATTGCCAACTTAGAATTATGAATAGAATCGCAGCAGTGTTTCAGCAATATGCGGCAAAGAATAGAATAGCAATCATTCCGTATATCACTCCGGAATATCCGCTGAAGAATGTCACTGTACCATTGATCCTTGCGCTTGAATCTGCCGGTGCTGCGATGATCGAAGTGGGTATCCCGTTCTCCGATCCGCTTGCGGATGGTCCGACCATTCAGCATTCATCTGAGATCGCCATCAACAATGGAGCAACACTCAAACGGGTGCTAGAGCTTGTTACCGAAGCGCGGACGAAGACAGATATCCCGATCATTCTGATGGGATATGTGAATCCGGTATTGAATTACGAAATGGAACGCTTTTGTGCCGATGCAAAAAATGCCGGTGTTGACGGATTGATCATTCCAGATCTGCCTCCCGAAGAGAGCGCAGAATTCCGGACACTCTGTGCAAAGAACGGTTTGAGCAATATCTTCCTGATCGCGCCGACGTCAACGGATGACCGGATCATTTTTATCGATGACTGTTCGACAGATCTTACATATTGTGTTTCCGTTACCGGTGTGACCGGTGCGCGCAATGCTTTCGGCGTTAACTTTGACGAATTCCTCGGCCGAGTAAAGAAAAATGTACGGAAACCGTTCGTGGTCGGTTTCGGGATCAAAAGTAAAGAACAGATAGCGCAGATCGCACCGTTCGCAAACGGAGTCGTCATTGGTTCCGCTTTATTGCAGCAGATCGCAGAGGCGAACACTGCTGAGGAAGTGACAATTCTTGCCCATCGATTTCTCTCATCCTTACAGTGAGCATTGACGTAATGGAAAAAATCGAACATTGGCGAAATAAGATTGATGAGACCGACAAGCGGTTAGTGGAACTGCTGAACGAACGCGCCACGTATGCCGATGAGATCGGAAAGATCAAAGAACGTCTCGGAATGGAAGCCTATTCGCCGAAGCGTGAGAAGGAAGTACTGGAGAATATTCTGAAACACAACAACGGTCCGTTGAACGATCTTGCGCTCCGCCGATTGTTCGAACGTATTATCGACGAATCCCGAAAATTAGAACGTGAGGCGATGCATGAGCGGAAACAATCGAAATAGATTCCGCTGGCTCTATTACGTGGGGACTGTCATTGCGCTGTTCCTCTGTTCCGTATTCGTTGTATTCTTCCTCCCAAATTCATTTGACCCCTCTCCTAAATTTATTACTGTCAGTAAAGGACAGTCATTTTCCAGTCTCGCAGATTCCCTTGAGCAAAAAGGGATCATTTTTTCACAGTTCACCTTTAAGATCGCGGGAAGATATCTCGGCATCACACAAAAGATGCGTGTCGGCAAATACAGCTTTGTCAGTGGTGTTACTAATATGGAACTCCTGCACGACATCGAATCCGGACGCTCGACGGTGAGTACAACTGTGCCGATGCGTGAAGGAGTAAAAACAAAGGTCTTTGCGCGAATTCTCAAACGCCATATCGGCATCGATTCCGCCCGCTTTATGCAGTTCTATCACGATACGTCGCTCATCGGCATCTATCCTCACAATTCAACATCGCTCGAAGGATATCTGATGCCCGATACGTATTCATTCTTCTGGCAGGATGATGAACGGGTGATCGTTCAAAGGATGATCACGGAATTCCGTTCCTTCTTTGTGGATTCACTGCAGAAGAGGATGAAGGCTCTCGGTTATTCATTGAATGACGTCATGACTATGGCATCGATTGTAGAGGGGGAAGCAGTGTATGATGATGAGCGTCCCATTATCGCCGGTGTCTACTATAATAGACTGAAGAGGAGAATGAAACTTCAGGCAGATCCGACCGTGTGGTTTGTCGTCTCCGATTCATCACGCAGATTGACAAGAAATAGCCTGAAAGTCGATTCCCGTTACAACACATATCTATATTATGGACTTCCGCCCGGTCCCATTAATAATCCGGGAAGACGGGCGATTCTCGCTGCTCTATATCCTGCAGTTCACAATTATATCTATTTTGTGGCGGATTATAACGGGCGGCACCGATTTGCAAAGAATTATGAAGAACACCAGCGCAACGTGCGTTTATACAGAAAAGCACGTGAATTGGCAAAAAATGGACAGAGAT
>CAIVNT010000537.1 GCA_903907305.1 uncultured Ignavibacteriota bacterium | reverse complement strand
TTCCATTCATTCAAAGTATGCCGTCCGTCCCCTTGGTGCTCACATCGGTCATTATTATGGGAATTGGGATGTGGCTTCCCTATTCGTTCCTCGCTTCTTCACTGGGGTTCGTTGAGTTGCCGACGCTGTATTGGCCGATTTTGCTTTTAACGCTCGGCTGCTATGTAGTTCTTACTCAGTCTGTGAAACAATACCTGTTGCGCAGACAATGGATATAACCGATCGAAGTCTTTGCGTTTCAATTCACATGAGCAGTTCCCAAAAGGATGTTGGCTGAGGAAATTCCTAATTAGTGATCTGCTTCGGGTATCACGCCTTCACTAATCGAAACAATCGGATTAATATTAAAGTGGCAATAATATCCCCGTAACCATGTCGCATTTTAATGACAATATTCTCAATGTAACGTTCTGTTTTAGGACAATATGGTCTTGATTCTTCCGGGCAATGATTATCCGCGCTCGGACCAGAATAATGGTAAGGATCTATTTTGTATTTGACTGAGCCTCCGAAATTATTATCTTACCTGTGTATAACTGACGAACACATCACCAATCATGTCTGAGAAGACATTCACCTCGCGGTAACGTTTTTTATCTCCTTCGGTCTGCATTCACGGCCGATCTTCATCTAACTTTTTTCAATTTAGTAATTTTGTCAACGGGCAGCCGTTGCGTTTTCCATTCATCTTATCCAAACTCATATGAAGAATAAAAAGATCACTCTGCAGGAGAACGAGATACCGACCCACTGGTATAACATCATAGCGGATATGCCGAACAAACCCCTTCCTCCGCTTCATCCCGGTACGAAAGAGCCGATCGGCCCCGAAGCGCTTGCCCCGCTCTTCGCCATGGAGCTGATCAAACAGGAGGTCTCTACCGAGAAATGGATCGCTATTCCGGATGAGGTCCGCGAGATCTACAAGGTGTGGCGCCCTACACCTCTCTACCGCGCATACGGTTTGGAAAAAGCACTCGGCACTCCGGCAAAGATCTATTATAAATATGAAGGGGTCAGTCCTGCCGGCTCGCACAAACCGAATACCGCTGTGCCGCAGGCCTATTATAACAAACAGCAGGGAGTGAAACGGATCGTCACCGAGACCGGTGCGGGACAATGGGGCAGCGCATTGAGCTTTGCCTGTAATCTGCTCGGGATGGAATGTGAAGTGTTCATGGTGAAAGTGAGCTATGACGGAAAACCGTACCGCAAACTAATGATGAACACGTGGGGTGCGAAAGTGTATTCTTCCCCCACAACACAGACCGCTGCAGGACGACAGATCCTTGCCGAAGATCCGAACTCTCCCGGTTCACTCGGCATTGCCATCTCCGAAGCAATGGAGGTCGCGTTGCAGGACGAGGATACGAAATACGCCTTGGGAAGCGTGCTGAATCACGTACTGCTGCATCAAACGATCGTCGGGCAGGAAGCCGTTCTCCAAATGGAAAAGGCGGGAGATTTTCCGGACATTATCATTGCACCGTTCGGCGGCGGCTCGAACTTTGCAGGACTCACGTTCCCCTTCCTGCGGTTCAATCTGGAAAAGGGAACAAAGATCCGCTGCATCGCCAGTGAACCGGCATCTTGTCCTAAACTGACCCGAGGAGTATTCCGTTACGATTTCGGCGATTCCGTCGGCATGACTCCTCTCCTGCCGATGTTCACGTTGGGACATAATTTCGTTCCGCAGGCGATCCATGCAGGCGGACTCCGCTACCACGGCGCGGGTGTCATCGTTAGCCAACTGTTGAAGGACAAACTGATCGAAGCTCGCGCACACCATCAGTTGGAGACATTCGAAGCGGCGGTGTTGTTCGCACGGACGGAAGGTATCATCCCCGCACCGGAAGCAGGACACGGAATTGCAACAGTCATTGAAGAAGCAAAGAGATGTACTGAAGAAGGAACCTCAAAAACGATCCTCTTCAATCTGTGCGGGCACGGTCATTTCGACATGCAGGCGTATGAGGATTATTTTGCGGGAAAACTGGTCCGCCATCATCTGAGTGATGAAGACATTCAGGCTTCCCTTGCAAAACTGACGACACCGACCATTTAAAATAAAAGCAGAGCGGGACGATGTCCTGCTCTGCTTTTTATTTTTCTCGCAAAAGCGCAAAGAATTATCTTACTTCATCGCACGAACAGCGACTTCACCCACCGTACCACCGCCAGCAGCCCAAAGATAAGACCAAGAATTGCCACCACGGATGAGCCTGCCGGGAAATCGAATT
>CAIVNT010000536.1 GCA_903907305.1 uncultured Ignavibacteriota bacterium | reverse complement strand
TGGTGCGGAGTTTGCGGATGTTGAACAGATGAATGAGGATCGGGATTGATGCCGCTGCGAGTCCAAACAGAACAAAAGGGTTAAGAAAGGTCATTGAATGTCGTTATCGTCAAAAGTCCATGCCGGTATGATGAACAGGGAGATGATCAATATACTTCAATGTGATTTTGAATACAACCTGATTACGGCTACATGCGGGATTCGAGAAACGATTTCCATTTCGCAAAATCGTACATCGAGCCGCGGTTACCGAAATTCTTCTGCAGCAGCGAACATGTTGCAATGGCTGCGGGAAGATTCTGTGAATTCTGAAGGATACTCCAGAGTTCATTCTCATGATCTTTATTCAGATCCTGCTCCCACAACAACGTCATGATCTGGTGGATCTGGGGGAGTGTTGCTCCGGGAGAGTTCAGAACGTAGATCAATTCAACAGCTGTCAGAGATTCGGTCGAAGTGCTGGCGCCCCCTTTCGAGATAGCAAGGGTTCCGAGGGTGAGGTTTTGTCGTTTTGGTTCACTGAGTAATGAATAATACCCTTTTAATTCTTTCAATTTTGTTGAAGCAAAATCTCCTTTTCCGCCTCCGCGATTGACTGTTTTTACCAGTTCTTCAAAAGCACTTCGAGAACCATTGCGGGCGAGACCTTCCAATGCAAAAACATCAATATAACCTCTGCTCAGTGCCAATTCAGAAGTTACCTGGCTAAGATTTTTTTCTACGGACTGACGTATAGGATTGAAGAGAATGGAGGTGTTCTCTCTGTTTTTTACTTCAAATTGTGTGAATTCTTTAGAAACTGCAGATTTTACGCTAGATTCAGTCGTGCTCATGACGAAAATGATGTTTCCGATCAACAACACAACAACAAAGGATAAAAAACCGAAAATTAGTCGATTTGAACGTTTTCTATCGTTCCGTTCACGGAAGATGGCGTCGCGAAGTTCCGAATTACCGGTCATTACCTGGCGGTCGAATTCGTCACGTAAAGATAAGCCGAATTCATTGAATTTTTGATCCAGAACAGCTCGGATAAACAATTCAGCTTTTGATTGCTTAACCGGGAGGTTAGAAACCGTTTCATCCTGTTCGTGAGTTGTCACCGATTTACGACGTTTTTTTTCCATAATTTTTTGGATTTATTCTTAATGGATTAATATATGTCAGTTTGAAATCTTTATCAAACCAAATGTGATTTATTATAATACTCTAATGCAATTTAATTGTCACCCATCAATAGTTATAATTAAGTTTAAATTATTAGAATTTTTTAATACATATTAGAAAGACTTAACAACCCTTTATTTTTCAACGACTTATCGCGATTTTATATCGTGCAAAAAATGTTGACAGCTAAGGGAAATTAGTTCTTATGAATAATCAAGAAACATTGTATTCAACCAGTCAAATTGCGGCGCTGTTGGGAATTAACGCAGCATCAATCGATCGCTGGGTAGAATCGGGAAAGCTGAAATGTATTTTCATGCAGGATGGGAAAAAATATTTTTCCATCATCCAGTTGTCCGATTTTGCTGAGCAATATAATGTTTCCATGAAATTTTTAGACAAAGAGAGCAACAGATTATCAATCGAAAAAATGCTACGGACAAAAGTATCTGCAGTTAAATAAATCATTTATCATGCGCGTTGAACAATCCATAAAAAATATTCTCACGGCCAAACGCACAGCGGCGTTCATCGGACTGCTTTGTCTTTTTGCGATGTTTTGCACTTCCGTACTGAATGCGCAAACACCGATAACACTGTACAACAATTTTTACGGTAAGGTGAATTACACAGTGATCGGCGGTTCGCTGCGAACATTGGGAAACACTGTTGATGCGACCGCACTTCGTGCAACTGATACGAGCAAACTGACCTATCCTGCCGGTGCAACAGTGGTCGGTGTTTATTTATACTGGGCAGGATCGGGTGCAACGCCCGATAATTCAGTGACACTCGACGGCAACAGTTTCTCTGCAATACGTACGTTCACGGAATCCAACAATAACGGTGGCTGGCGCTATTGGTTTGGCGGATTTGCCGACGTAACGAGCTACGTCCAATCGCAGGGAAATAATCACACCTACACTTTCGGAGATCTGACGATAGACAACACCGGAATCTACTCATCAAGTCAAGCCGCAGTATCCGGCTGGGCGATGGTGGTTGTGTATTCACTGAGTTCGGAAGTGAAGAAATCCATCAATGTGTATGACGGTTTCCAGATCTTCAAAGGAAGTCAGATCACGGTTACGCCGAACAACTTCTACGTTCCGTATGCACTCGTTTCAGGAAAGATGACGCATATTACGTTTGAAGGGGACAAAGAAAACTCAACGTCCTCAGGCGGATTCAACGAAGAAGTGAAGTTCAATGGAACGTCGCTGACCGATTCATACAATCCGGTGAACAATCAGTTCGGATCGATGAGCAATAATTTCCCGATCGATAGTACGTTCGGTGTGGACATCGATTCGTATGACATCACTTCGTACCTGGCGCCGGCCGATACACAGGCAACATCGCAATACTCGTCCGGCGGTGATCTTGTTATACTCATGTCGGAGATCATCTCAATTGCCGATACAGCGAACTCAGACATTCAAACGGTAAAAACACACGCAGGCGGAAGCATCGTTGCCGGTAATAACGTTACGTATACGATCACCACGTATAACAATGGTCCTGACACCACTGGCACGATCACACTGTATGACAGTCTGCAGGCCGGTTTGACATTCGTCTCCAGTTCATTCTCCGGCTGGTCTATTGATAGTTCGGCGCGTCCGCGATACAAATGGACACATGCCGGTATTCATCCTCCCGGATGGAGTTCAGCGATTACAGTCACCGCCTACTTGACGGCGGCAAGTTATCCCACGCAATACAATGCATCGTATGCAACCAGTCCGCAGTTCGACCGTCGTCCGTGGAACAATGCCAATACGGATTCACTGACGATCCTGACTCCAATCTTCCTTACATCAACAAAAACATACAGTGATCTGAACGGCGGTTCTGTGCGTCCCGGAGACACCTTGTTGTATACGATCGGTGTTTCAAACACGGGTAACTGGCCGGCAAATAATATCTCTGTGATCGATTCGCTGCCGGCATCGATGAGTGTTGTTCCCGGCAGTTTCTCGCCTGCGGCCACATATACGGGAACGGCGTCTACGGGACAGGTGATCACTTACGGAAATTATTCCGGACCGATGAATGTCGGCGGAAGCACCACCTTCACATTCCGTGCTGTGATCGATTCTACGATCCTCGGCGCATCGACTGTCACGAATGTTGCGCGAGTGCGTGCATCCACAATTGATCAGCGCGTAATATCATCCTTTGTTCCCGTGAATGCACCGAGACTTCAGATCCGTAAGAACCGCTGGGTCTCCGGCGTGGGAAGCGGAGATACGGTCACGTACACGATGGTCGTTACGAACACATCCAATTTTGCCACCTCAACGAACACGCAAGTGATCGATACGATCCCAGAGCCTTCCGCAACAACAGCGAACAATCCGTACTACCTGACAAGCGGTACTTCGCCGGCAGCAACGTTAACACAGGGGCCTAATACCGGCGACCGTGATACTATCCTGACATGGAATCTCGGGACACTGGTTCCCGGTAAAGTAGATTCTTCCCGTTTCCAAATGCGCATCAGCGGAACGCTGGCGAACGGAACGTTGATCTCCAATAAGGGAACCACAATCAACACGCAGGGAAGTGTCGACACGAATAGATTTGCTTTTACAAAACAGGCACCGCTGGTGACTGTTTCTAAATACCAATACCCTCCCGGACAGGGAACCGGCGATGCCGATACGGTTCAATACTACATTGTCGTCACCAATACGGATCCGTACAGCAGTTCGCCAAACACGGTGGTCATCGATAGTTTACCGGAACCGACTGCGACAACAGCGAACAATCCTTACTATATCTCTTCGACCGGCGCAACAGTGACTCAGGGTCCGAATGTAGGCGATCGTGATACTGTCATGACGTGGACCATTCCATACATGGCGGGTGGTGAAGTTGATACGCTCAAAATGAAAATGAAACTTCCGAGCGGGCTTCCGGTTGCGACAGTTATAGCGAATAAAGCGACTGTAATGAATGACAAAGGATCCCGGGACTCCTCCACATTCAATGCAGTAAAAGCAGTTTTCTTCAGCGCTAAGATCTACGGCACCCGTTTTATTTTGCCGGGTGACAGTATCTATTATTCATTCTACGAAGCAGATACGAATAAAAGTGTCTCGACGATCGAATCGTTAAAATTGCTGGACTCGAACAAGGTCACAAACGAACGGGACAGTATTGCACTTACCGAAACCGGCACGAATACCGGTCTCTTCACAGGAAAGATAAAAACAACATATGGAGCGGTTGCCGGAACGAATTTTGACAACAGCTACAATGTAAAACCGGGAGACAGTCTCAGGATCTATTATCTCGACAAATACGATTCCACCAGCACCAGTTTTACTACCGGACAGATCAAGAATGTCTGGAGATACTTCGTTACGAAAGTGCTGAACGGACATGCTGCTGCATTGAGCGGAACCTCCACCGTTCTGCCGACACAGACAATCTCGTACACTGTGAACGATTCTGATCTGAACCGCAACAGTGCATTGATCGAAACATATACGATACGCGACAGCAACCAAGTAACGGGAGAGATCGAGAATCTTGTGTTTACGGAGACCGGCGTGAATACCGGCATCTTCACTTCAAGCGTTCCGACGATCTTCGGCACAAGTTCCAACGGAAATAACAACGGAACATTCGCTGTCCAAAAAGGCGATACGGTCACCTTAAAGTATTATGATTCCGTTATTGTGAATGGAAGCAACGGCGGACTGAAGACCTGGAAGACATATATCCGCGGCGGAATGACTGCATCATTGACAGCAACATCGCCGACTTTTCCCGCCGACTCTATATTAATATCAATCACGGATAATGATCTGAACCGAGACACGACTGTTGTTGAATCATACTCGGTGAAAGACAGCAGCGTAACGACCGGTGAAGTGGAAACATTCACCGTTACCGAAACGGGAATAAAGACTGGAATCTTCACGAAAAAACTTCCGACTCAATTCGGACTTTCCACAGGTACGAGCAATGACGGCATCTTTACAGTAAAGAACGGTGACTCGCTGCGCGTTACGTATCGTGACACATTGCTGACGAACGGCGGTCCCGGAGGGAATATCATCGCCGGTACAAGGATCATCGGCGGTGCAACAGCCGCGATTACTGCAACGACCCCAATCTATGCGAGCGATTCCATAACGATCACTATTACGGATGCTGATCTTAACAAGAATGTCGCTTCTATTGAAACCTACTCTATTAAAGACAGCAGTATTGCGACCGGAGAGACGGAAACATTCACGATCACTGAAACCGGCGTTAATACCGGTATTTTCACCAAGAAAATCGGAACCATTTTTGGATTGACAGCAGGAACGAATAATGACGGTCGATTCAATGTAAAAGCGGGCGACACGCTGCGTGTATCTTATAGAGATACGATGCTGACGAACGGCGGACCCGGCTCTATAATAACGGCATCCTCTGCAGTCCTTGGAGGTGTAACTGCTTCAATTTCGGCAACAACGCCAATCATCCCGATTGACTCTATATTAATAACGATCACGGACAATGATCTGAACCGCGATACTTTGACGGTCCAATCCTACTCTATTAAGGACAGCAGTATTGTAACGGGTGAGGTTGAATCTTTCACCATTACGGAAACGGGCAACAATACCGGCATCTTTACAAAGAAGCTTGGTACGGTCTTCGGACTTACAGCGGGAACGAATAATGACGGCCGGTTCAATGTAAAAGCGGGCGATACGCTCCGAGTAACCTACCGCGATACAGTTCAGTTTAATGGCGGCTCTGCAACGCTCACCGCCTTTACCCGCGTGAACGGCGGAACGACAGGATCCGTCACAGCAACAACGCCAATCATTCCGGCAGACTCAATTTTAATATCAATCACGGATGCTGATCTGAACCGGGATTCCACATCCATTCAGACATATACGGTAAAAGACAGCAGCATCGCTACCGGCGAAGTGGAATCCTTCACGATCACAGAAACCGGAGTGAACACCGGCATCTTCACGAAAAAGATCGCTACCGTATTCGGTCTGACTGCCGGAACGAATAATGATGGAATCTTCAATGTAAAAACGACCGACACACTCCGCGTAACGTATCGCGACACACTCCAGGCAAATGGCGGTGCGGCTACACTAACGGCATTTACTCGAGTGAACGGCGGAACGACGGCGGCAATCACCGCAACATCGCCGATCATCCCGGCAGATTCAGTCCTGATCACGATCACCGATGCGGACTTAAATAGGAATATTGCTTCGATCGAAACCTACACCGTGAAAGACAGCAGTATCGCAACCGGTGAAGTGGAATCCTTTACGATCACAGAGACAGGCGTCAATACCGGCATCTTCACCAAGAAACTTGGGACAATCTTCGGATTAACAGCAGGAACGAATAATGACGGTATTTTCAATGTGAAAGCGAATGACACGCTTCGCGTAACATATCGCGATACACTGCAATCGAATGGCGGAAGTGCTACGCTGACAGCATTTACCCGAGTGAACGGCGGAACGACGGCAACTCTTACCACTACGACGCCGATCTATCCTGCAGATTCTGTCCTGATCACAATTACAGATGCGGATCTGAACAAAAATATCGCGTCGATCGAAACCTACACGGTAAAAGACAGCAGCATTGCAACGGGTGAGGTTGAATCCTTTACGATCACCGAGACCGGTGTGAACACAGGAATTTTCATGAAGAAGATTGCGACGATCTTTGGATTGACGGCAGGTACGAACAATGACGGTATCTTCAATGTAAAAGCGAACGACACGCTCCGAGTGACGTATCGCGATTCACTTCAGTTGAACGGCGGAGCGGCGACACTAACGGCATTTACCCGAGTGAACGGCGGAACGACGGCAACGGTCACCGCGACAACACCGATCATTCCTACGGACTCCGTTCTGATCACAATTACGGATGCCGATCTCAACAAAAATATTGCGTCGATCGAAACATATACGGTCAAAGACAGCAGTATCGCAACCGGTGAAGTGGAATCGTTCACAATCACAGAAACGGGAGTGAATACCGGCATCTTCACGAAAAAGATTGCTACGATCTTCGGTCTTACCGCCGGAACAAATAACGACGGTATCTTCAATGTGAAAGCGAACGACACGCTCCGAGTGACGTATCGCGATTCACTTCAGTTGAACGGCAGCAGTGCAACATTAACTGCATTCACGAGAGTGAACGGGGGAACAACAGCCACGATCTCAGCAACAACTCCGATCATTCCGGTCGATTCGGTGCTCATCACGATCACAGACGCAGACCTGAATAAAAATATCGCATCAATCGAAACCTACACGGTAAAAGACAGCAGCATTGCCACCGGCGAAGTGGAATCGTTCACGATCACTGAGACAGGCGTGAACACAGGCATCTTCACGAAGAAACTGGGAACCGTGTTCGGATTAACAGCAGGAACAAACAATGACGGCCGCTTCAATGTGAAAGCAGGAGATACACTCCGCGTTACGTATCGCGATTCACTCCAGTTGAACGGCGGAGCGGCGACACTAACGGCATTCACCCGTGTGAACGGCGGAACGACTGCAACGGTCACTGCAACGACACCGATCTTCCCATCTGATTCTATTCTAGTAACGATCACCGATGCAGATCTGAATCGGAACATCGCCTCGATCGAAACTTATACGGTGAAAGACAGCAGTGTTGTCACCGG
Source organism: uncultured Ignavibacteriota bacterium (assembly GCA_903907305.1). Classification (GTDB taxonomy): domain Bacteria; phylum Bacteroidota; class Ignavibacteria; order UBA10030; family UBA8401; genus UBA8401. Next base: position 399 of record CAIVNT010000536.1, on the reverse strand, counting down.
CGAAGTTGAATCCTTCACCATCACAGAGACCGGCGTCAATACCGGAATCTTCACGAAGAAGATCGCGACAGTATTTGGATTGACTGCAGGCGCAAACAACGACGGTATCTTTAACGTGAAAGCAGCCGATACACTCCGCGTAACATACCGCGACACACTTCAGTTGAACGGCGGTTCGGCTACACTCTCTGCATTCACGCGTGTGAACGGCGGGACGACTGCGACGATCACCGCTACGACGCCGATCATCCCAACGGATTCCGTGCTTATCACGATCACCGATGCGGACTTAAATAAGAATATCGCGTCGATCGAAACCTACACGGTAAAAGACAGCAGCATTGCGACCGGTGAAGTTGAATCCTTTACGATCACAGAGACCGGCGTGAATACCGGAAT
>CAIVNT010000535.1 GCA_903907305.1 uncultured Ignavibacteriota bacterium | reverse complement strand
TCGCACAGCAGTCCGGTGCACGCACCATCAGCGGTATCGAGATGCTGCTTGGACAAGGGGCAAAAGCGTTCGAACTCTTTACGCATTCGGAATTTCCGATGCATGCTGCACGTGAGGTCGTCATCAAAGAATTGATGATGAGAAACGGAACGAGTAAATGAGTCTTCCATTAAAAAGTGTCGGCGACTATCTTCGCATGGCGGACAAAGAGATCAAGAGCGGCAATCTTGAGAATGCCATGGGATATATCAATCTTGTGTTCCAAATGGAACAGAAGAGCGTCTATGCCAAAGCATACAGGGAACGGATCGTTTCGCTGATGGAAGCGCAGGGACTTTCGCGGATCGATGCGGAACAACGCGCATACAGAGCAACAATCATGGAAACGCCCTCAGCAGTTCCACCGGCAGCCGCGCAGTTGCCCGTCCAACCGAAGCAGTCTGCTCCTGTTACATCGGCTGCGCCCAAACAGGCTCCTTCGATTCAACCGGCTGTTCCCAATACTGAACCAAAAAAATCTACCGCCGCTCCTCTGCAGTCTTCTGCAGCCGTTCCGTCGGGAAAATTTTCACCGATCCGCAGATCGGCAGCCGCATCGGAAGCGTACAAATCCATGCTGATGGAAATATGGAAAGATGGTTCCGTCTCGCCAGATGAACAATCTCGGATCGATTCCATGCGCGAAACATTCGCCATCACTCCGGATGAGCATAGTGTCATCGAAAAAGATGTCCGGCTCATGTGCTACCTGCATTCCATCCGCGAAGAATGGAGAAAAGGGGTCACCGATTTTTCACAGCAGCGAAAACGGTTCCTCATCACCGATCACGAACAACTGGCAATAGAACCGCGGGTCTTTCAGTTGCTGCAATCCCTGCAATCCAACGGATCGGTTCTTGTGCTGGATGATGAAGCGCCGTTCCTGACCATCATCAAAAGCATTCTTGATGAAGGGGGATATTATTGTTTTACAGCAATGACCGGTGAAGAGGGACTTCTGCTGCTGGAGACAATGACCCCGGATATCGTCATCTGTGATATCAATTTTTCCAAACCGAACATGAGCGGCTTTGCATTCTATGAAAAATTCCGGTCCATCGATAAATTCCTGACAACACCGTTCATTTTTCTGAGCGGATTGGACCAAGATGTGCTCGTTCGTACCGGAAAGAAACTCGGTGCTGACGACTATCTCTTCAAACCGATCGATGCCGAGATGCTGATGGCGACGATCGAAGGTCAACTGAAGCGCTCACGTGAATTGAAACGGGCCATCTGATTTTATGACGAATACCAAAGAAAATATCAGCGAACTTTTTCGTGGCGTGGACAAACTGATCAAGACAGGAAAATTCGAGGAATCCCTCAGTCTGGTTGAACAGATACTGCAGATCAACGGAAAGAACATCTACGCAAAAGCGTATCGGGAGCGGATCCAGTCGTTGCTCAAAGAAAAGAGCGAAAAAGAATCAGGCATTGTTATTCCTCTTCCCGGTGCAGCGGGTCTTCCTGTTGCAGCGAAGACTGAAACTGCCCCTATTGAAACGACGGTTTTGTTCCCTTCTAAATATGTTCAGAAGATCTCCGATGCCGTACTTGAAGCATACAAGACATTCCTCAACGAGATCTGGAAGGACGGCCATATCACTCCGCTGGAACAGGAGCGCGCAAAGAGTATGCGCGAATTCTTCGCCATCTCCCAGGACGAACATGATTATCTTGAACAGAATTCGCGGCTGAACTGTTATCTGATTGCCATTCGCGATGCATGGAACAAAGGGACCAGGGATTTTTCCGATGTCACAACACTGTTCAAAGTGACAGAACAGGAAGAGACCGTGCTGGAGCCGAAAGTGAAACGACTGATCAAGTCGCTCGATTCCAAAGGGGTGATCCTCTCACTGGATGATGACCGAAATTTTCTGCTTCTGATCGAACGGCTGCTGGAGAAGAACGGTTACCTTTGTTTGAACACAACTTCCGGCGAAGAAGCGTTGAACCTGTTGGAAAGTTTCTCCCCCGATCTCGTCCTGTGCGACATCGCATTCGGACAGCGCAATATGAACGGCTTCATGTTCTATGAACGGTTCCGCTCCATTGAACGTTTTGCTTCCGTCCCTTTCATCTTCATTTCCGCCCTCAATCAAAGGGAACTGATCCGCACTGGGAAGAAACTCGGCGTGGATGATTATCTCACGAAACCGGTGGAAAATGACGTGCTGCTTGCTGCAATCGAAGGAAAGATCCGCCGGACCAGAGAGATGAAGAAAGCAGCCGATTATTAATACCGAACGAACCACCCGATGAAAAATTTTCTCCAGCGTCTCCGTTCATTCACACTGAAATTCGGACTTGTGGAACAGGCACAGATCGTCGCCTCCACTGCCGTGATCGTGATGATGGTAACCATCATCTCCGCCAACATCATCCTTCAGAAAGAATTCGAATTCCTCGATTTCGTGAGTGTTACCACCGCCGGTATTATCGGATTTGCCAGCGTGTATTTTTCCTTAAAATACGGACGGCAGTTGGAGGAGCAGAGGCGTGAACTGGAAGCACTCAACACCGTTGCGCTCGTCGTCAGTAAATCGATCAATCTCAATTATATCTTCAGTAACGCCCTGCACAATGTCGCCAACAGTCTGAAGACGGAATTCGGCTGGCTCTATGTACTTCAAGGGGATAAACTTGAACTGAAAAAGACCTTCGGTGCGGATTTCGGGTTCTTCTCAGAAAAAGTGCTCTCGAGCAAAACATTCCTCGAGTGGATGGAAGAAATCCGCACGAACAAGGATACGAACAAGACCGAAGGGATCGTCTTTCATACAAACCTGCAGATGCTGGAGATCGTGTCGTGGGTCTCCGTCCCGCTCCGCGTCGCAGACAAATCCGAAGGGATCCTGTTGCTAGCGAGTACGGCAAAGGAATTCTTCCCCGAACGAAAAGTGAATCTGATCGCTGCCTTCAGCAACCAGATCAGCGTTGCCTTGAACAATGCCCATCTGTTCGATAAGATCACCGAATCCGAAAAACGATACGCCGATCTGTTTGAACATTCTCCGGACATGTATCATCTTGTCAACCGCGAGGGGATCATCATCAACTGTAATCTTACCGAATCACAGATCCTGAAATACCCGAAGACGGAGATCATCGGGAAGCATCTCACTTTCCTCTATCCGCCCGAGATGCATCAGCACATCCTGGAGCAGCTGCAGCGCTCATTCGAAGAGAAGGAAGAATTCCGCGGGAGCGAAGAGCAGATGAAAACGCAGGATGAACAGATCATCGACGTCTCCGTGAACACCTCCCTTGTCTATGACGAGAACGCAAAACCGGTGCTGCTCCGCTGCGTGGGCCGCGACATGACGGAACAGAAATTCCTGGAACAGAAAGTGATGCAGGCGCAGAGGATCGACACCATCGGGAATCTCGCCGGCGGTGTTGCGCACGATTTCAACAACATCCTCACTTCCATTATGGGCGCTTCATCCATCATGCGCCGCCGCCTCTCTCCCTCGAATAAGAACTATCAGTTCGTTGAGATCATCGAGACCGCTGCAACACGCGGTAAATCGCTCACGAACCAGCTGCTCACCTTTGCCCGCCGCTCTCCGGTGGAATTCCATCCGGTGAATCTGCATGACATCATCGAAGAAACTTTGAGGATGTTCGAACCCTCCGTGAAACCGCTCATCGAAGTGAAGCGGGAATATTCGGACCAGTATGCGATCATCAGCGGTGATGAAGGACAGATCCAGCAGGCGCTGCTGAATCTTTTCATCAACGCACGCGATGCAATGTTCAACGGCGGAACACTGACCGTCTCGACTGCAGTGGATGCGAAGGATCTGCACTCGGTGACCGTCACCGTCTCCGACAACGGAGTCGGAATGTCAACGGAAGTAAAGAAACAGATCTTCGTTCCATTCTTCTCCACCAAGCAGCAGGGCAAAGGGACCGGTCTCGGACTCTCCGTCGTTTACGGAGTGATCAAATCCCACAACGGCGCGATCTCATTCATGAGTGAACCGGAAAAAGGAACGACATTCACGGTAACGTTTCCGCTGATACAAGGGATTCCGAAAGAGATCTTTGCTCCCTCCAGCCGGAAGATTGTCGGGGGAACAGAATCCGTTCTTGTTGTCGATGATGAAGAATCCATCCGCTTGACGCT
>CAIVNT010000534.1 GCA_903907305.1 uncultured Ignavibacteriota bacterium | reverse complement strand
CCAGCCCTTTTTCTTCTGGGGTCAACTCGGTTGCCATATAGGCTTCCCATTCTTTGTTGATGAGCGACTTGGCAGTTTTTATTTCGTCCACCGCATGTTCAGCAGTCATCAAACCAGCATTGGTTTTATTGACCTCCCTGTTTTTCATGTGGGGTTTTATCACCTGCCTGAACGATATTTTAATCCCCCACCTGAAGGCGCTGTTCAGTTTGAACTATACACAGATCATGCTCATTCAGTTCACCTTCTTCGGCGCGTATTTCATTATGTCCATCCCTTCCGGCTCCATCATCGCAAAAGTAGGATATCAGAAAGGGATAGTGATCGGACTTCTCACCTCCGCTGTCGGTGCATTGTTATTCTATCCCGCCGCGAGCGCCATCTCTTATCCGCTGTTCCTGACTGCGCTCTTTGTTCTTGCCTCAGGTATTACGCTGCTGCAAGTAGCTGCAAATCCGTATGTGGCGGTTCTTGGAAAAGCAGAGACTGCATCAAGCCGTCTTAATCTGACACAGGCGTTCAATTCTCTTGGAACGACCGTCGCACCGTATTTCGGAGGAGTGCTCATCCTCTCTTCTGTTGCAGGGTTGTCGGCGCGGGAAGAAGCGGCGATGGTACAATTGCCGTATGTGGGACTTGCGATCGCTCTTGCTGTGCTGGCTGTTGTTATCTGGAAATCGAATCTTCCGGTAATCGCTTCAGTGGAAGACCATCACGCAAAGTCCGGAAAATTGACCGATGCTCTGAAACATCGCCATCTCGTTCTGGGTGCTGTCGCGATATTCGTCTATGTCGGCGCGGAAGTATCCATCGGAAGTTTTCTCGTTAACTTTTTAGGACAATCCGATATCGCTGGATTGCCGCAGGCGACGGCTGCAGGATTCGTTTCCTATTATTGGGGCGGAGCAATGATCGGCCGATTCATCGGTTCGGCGCTTCTTCAGAAAGTGAATGCGGGGAAATTACTTGGTGTATTTGCTTTGGTCGCGTCGGGTTTGGTGGTTGCCACCATTATGTCGACGGGAACCGTTGCAATGTGGATGATCCTTTCTGTTGGGCTATTCAACTCCATCATGTTCCCGACCATCTTTACTTTGGGAATCGATGGTCTTGGTAAATTGACCAGTCAGGGTTCCAGCATTCTTATCATGGCGATCGTCGGCGGTGCGCTGATACCGCTTGCACAAGGTGCGTTGGCGGACAGTTACGGAATCCATACGGCATTCATCATTCCTGCTGTCTGTTATTTGTATATTGTATTCTATGGCTTCGTTGGTTCACGCCACGCATAGTAGTGCGATCGTTTCCGGGACTGGATCATTTTTTTTTGACTCCTGCCCGGAAATGTATCTTTATTTGCAGAGTGCACTATACTTGATCGTAAATATTCTTCTCGAAATAAATGAAAATGTTCAGCGCTTGAGTTATGGAATCAATGATATGAAAAAGGAACATTGTATGACCCTTGCGTATGCAGTCCTGCTTGTGTTCGTCTCACACATCATCGCCTGTAATAAAGATGAACAGCCGACGCCGACCGCGCCACCGGTAACGGTTGTGGATTCCATTCCGGCTGTTCCCGGATGGACGCTCGTTTGGAATGACGAGTTCAACGGCACTGCAGTCGATCTCAATAAATGGGGATACGAAGTGAACGGGAATGGCGGCGGAAACAACGAACTGCAGTATTATACTTCGCGTCCTGAGAATTCCTATATCGATAGTGGAAAACTGGTGATCGAAGCAAGAAAAGAAAGTTATTTGGGAAAAGCGTACACCTCTGCACGGATGAGAACAATGAATAAAGGGGACTGGACGTATGGACGGTTCGACGTCCGTGCAAAACTGCCGTACGGGCAGGGACTTTGGCCCGCCATCTGGATGCTCCCCACCGATTGGGAATACGGAGGATGGCCGGCAAGTGGTGAGATCGATATCATGGAACTGCTGGGACATGAGACGAGCAAAGTATACGGCATGATCCATTACGGCGCCGATGTTGCGCATCATCTTCAAAAAGGAGGATCATACGTTACTCCTTCCGGTACCTTTGCAGGAAGTTATCATACGTTCTCCACAGTATGGGATTCCACAAAGTTCATCTGGTCGGTTGATGATGTTCCATATTTCGTTGCAGTTATGTCCACACCGTTTGACCGCCGTTTCCATATGCTGCTGAATGTCGCTGTCGGCGGGAACTGGCCGGGAAGTCCCGACCAATTCACCACCTTCCCGCAGAGAATGTATGTGGAATATGTCCGTGTCTACACGAAAGAAAAATAAATGAGAACCCTTTCGATCACTCTGATATTCCTTCTTCTTTGCAATCCTTTCATCTCTGCGCAAAAGAACATATACGTTAAGGTCCGCGGGACTTCATTGATCGAGCCGAGCGGGGAACCGATCCTGCTTCGCGGTATCAACCTCGGCAACTGGCTTGTTCCCGAAGGTTACATGTTCAAGTTCACTCACACGAATTCTCCTCAACGCATCAACGAAACATTCTCGCAGCTTCTCGGTCCGGACGGCGCAAAGAAATTCTGGAAACAGTACCGTGACAATTATATTACACGGGAAGATATTGCGTTCATCAAACGATCAGGACTGAATTCCATCCGCGTACCGTTCAATTACCGACTGTTTGTTTCCGAAGATCATGATCCACGCTTTGAGGGTCCGGGATTCGACATGCTCGATCGTGTCATCAAATGGTGTAGAGCCGAGAAGTTGTATGTTATCCTGGACATGCATTGCGCTCCCGGCGGACAGACCGGCGACAATATCGATGACAGTTACGGGTATCCGTATCTCTTCGAAAGTCCCGAAGCACAGAAATTGACGATCGACCTTTGGAAGCTGATTGCGAAGCGGTATGCGAAGGAGACGATCGTGATCGGATACGATTTTTTAAACGAACCTATCGCTACATATTTCGATGCGGTTCAGTTCAATTCAAAACTGGAGCCGCTCTATAAAAGGATCGCTTCAGCGGTCCGGCAGGTGGATAAGAACCATGTATTGTTTATTGGCGGTGCACAATGGGACAATAATTTCAGCGTGTTCGGCAAACCTTTCGATGGCAATATTGTCTATACCTATCATAAGTACTGGTGCGATACCACCCAGGCGATGGTGCAGGAATATGCCGATTTTATGGAAAAATACGACGTTCCCATCTGGATGGGTGAGTCCGGCGAGAATAAGAACGAATGGATCGATGCGTGGCGACGGTTGAATGAAAAGAATAATTTCGGCTGGTGTTTCTGGCCGTATAAGAAGATGGATGCAGCGAGCAATATGGTCGCCGTGAAGCGGACAGCAGAATGGGATTCCGTCATCACCTTCGCAAATAAACCGCGGACAACGTATAAAGATATCAGAGATGCGAAGCCGGCGCGTGCCGTAATTGAAAAAGCGTTTGCAGATTATTTGGAGAACTGCAAATTCGCCAACTGCACCGTGAACCCGGGTTACATGAAAGCGTTGGGATTATCTCAATAGAACACGGAAACAGCGGAAAGAACGGATTGGCGCGGAAAGAATATTGGGACATATCCCGTAAGAGCAATGGTTGTTACTTGCTGAAGTGACTGATTGGAAATATCTTCATGGAAAACACTTACATGGAGTATTATGTTGCACGAAGATGTGACGTCAGTAATATTGCAAGCATATTTTACCGTCTATAACACTTTGGGCTTTGGGTTTCTTGAAAAAGTGTATGAGAATGCTCTTGTCATAGAATTGTTAAAACATGGCTTGTCGATCGAGCAGCAAAAAAAGATTAAAGTGCACTATGATAAAGCGTTAGTAGGTGATTATTATGCAGATCTTTTGATAGAGAAAAAAGTTATTGTTGAGCTTAAAAGCGCTGAACGTTTACGCGAAGAACATGAAGCACAACTGTTGAATTATTTACGGGCTACGAGTATTGAATTTGGAATTCTTCTCAACTTTGGCAAAAGGCCAGAGGTTAAAAGGAAACTCTTTACAAATGATCAAAAAACATTTGAAAAGAAAAAGATCATTTATGATTGACCAATCCGTGTGGACCTGCTTTTTCCGCTCTTTCCGTGTTCTATTATTCTTCACAGTAGTTCTTCACGCGCAGTATGAGGATACGGGGAAGCGGGGGATCTATTTTTCGAAGAAGCTGTATACCGAAGCATCGCTCCCTTCTTTCAAAGAACACCGGTCTGAACTGCCGTCGCCCATCGTCGAGAACAATCCTGAGTATGTTGAACTGTATTGGAAAGCATGGTCGCTGGCGTTCGAACATTTCAAACGTCCGCCGCTTGGTTCCCCCTTCGTTTCGAATTATATCGATGAGGCATTTTCGCCAAGCGTGTTCCAGTGGGACACGATCTTCATGCTGATGTTTGCCCGATATGCACATTCCACGTTCCCTGCGATCCAGTCCCTTGATAATTTCTATTCCCGCCAATACGAGAACGGCTATATTTGTCGTGAGATCCAGGAGGCGGACGGGAAGGATTATGTCTTTGTCGGACGGGAACATACGGTAAATCCGCCTCTTTTTGCCTGGGCGGAAGTAGAGTCGTATAAGGTTACCGGAGACAGGTCCCGTTTCGAATCGGTGCTGCCGGCACTTAAAAAGTATGCGGAATGGCTCGAAAAGAACAGAAAGAAAGAGAATACGAAGCACGGACTCTATTGGAACACCGGTCTCGGCTCGGGGATGGACAACTTGCCTTTGCAGGGCTCAGGATGGGTGGATATGTCCTCGCAAATGGTGCTGTTCTACCGGAACCTTGCGTTCATGTGCGGTGAAGTGAAACAAGCAGATGAAAAAAAGAAATATGAAGTGAAAGCCGACGAGATTTCGCAGAAGATCAATCAACTGATGTGGAATGATACCGACGGATTCTATTATAATCTGGATGACAACGGCATACAGCAGAAACTGAAATGCGTTGCCGGATTCTGGCCGATGCTCGCTGGTGTTGCGGATGAGATACAAGCTGTTCGGCTTCTCTCTCATTTGAAAGATCCGAAGTCGTTCTGGCGTCCGATACCGTTCCCGTCATTGGCAGCGGATGAGAAAGCATATCAGGCGGACGGGCATTACTGGCTCGGCGGTGTGTGGACACCGACCAATGTGATGATCATAAAAGGTCTGGAGCGTTACGGCAGAGAGACGGATAATCCCACCGATTATTCTTTCAACGAATTTGCCTCGGCTGCCGCCGAAAAATATCTGGATGGATTGTGCACGGTATATAAAAAGACCGGAACACTTTGGGAGAATTATTCTCCGGAATTGATGATGCGCGGGAATCCGTCGCAGAAAGATTTCGTCGGCTGGACCGGATGCGGCCCGATCGAATTACTGATCGAGAACGTTCTTGGTTTCCATCCGGACGGAGCGAACAATTGCATGACATGGCAGATCAGCAGGATCGACCGTCACGGGATCGAGCAGTTGAAATTCGGTGAGATCACCGCCACGCTTATCTGTCAACAACGGACGAGTGTTGGAAGTCCCGCAGAGATCCATATTATAACGAATAAACCATTTGCGTTGGCCGTTTCAGTGAACGGTCGAACACAAAAGATCATCGCCGTGCAAAAGGGTGTGCAGAAATTTATTGTTGATTAGTTCTATAGAACACGGGTAAAAGGAAAGAAGAATTAGAACGCTCACACCAAGACACAAAGTAAAAAAGGAATGCTATTCTCTCTCAAAGCCCCAAAGGAGAAATACAGGACAGCTTGAATGATTGATCCGCGAAGATCTTCGCTTTCCGTGTCATCCGTGTCCCATGAAAAGTAATACCTTACGAAAGACTAATGAAGTACTATCATAATGAAAAACTATCTGCTGTTCATATTCACCATAGCCGCACTATGTTCGATAATTAGCGCACAAACAGTTACCATCACTCCTTCTGCGACTGCGTATATCTTTCCTAACGGTGTTTCCGTTCCGTCCGATTACCCGCATGTATCAATTCCGATAAAGACCAATCCGGACCCCGGATATATTTTCATCAATAACTGGACCGGAGTCCCTTACATCGCCATTCTGGATAATAACGGTTCGCCCGTCTTCTATCGGAAGATGCCGGCGAATGCACGGGACTTCAAACTGCAGGCGAACGGAATGCTTTCGTATCGCTTGGCAGACCCGTATTACAGATTCTATGAAATGGATTCTTCCTACACGGTAACGCGTGAGATCACAGCAAAGAACGGTTTCGGTACAGATGAGCATGAGCTGCAGATCCTTCCGAACGGTAATGTGATCCTGATTGCGCTGGAATACAAGACGGTCGACATGAGTAAACTCGTGAGCGGAGGAAAGAGCAATGCAACCGTTATCGGGAACAACATCCAGGAGATCGATCCTGCAGGGAATGTCGTCTTCGAATGGAAATGCTGGAATGACATGGATATCGTCGATGCGGTTCATGAGAATTTGACTGCTCAAACGATCGACTATATCCATATGAATGCTATCACGCTGGACCGCGACAGCAATATCGTCTGTTCTGCGCGTCATCTTTCCCAGATCACAAAGATCAACCGCAAAACGGGAAAGGTGATGTGGCGTTTCGGAGGCAAGCACAATCAATTCACCTACATCGATGATCCGATCGGCGGAACATCGTATCAACACGACGTGCGCGTGCTGCCGAACGGGAACATCACAATGATGGACAACGGAAATTTTCATAATCCTTCATTCTCCCGCGCGGTGGAATATCAGCTGGACACGGTGGCAATGACAGCGAAACTCGTTTGGCAGTACCGTCATACACCGGACCGGTACACGTGGTGGATGGGAAATGTTCAGAGGCTTCCAAGCGGCAATACGCTCATCGACTGGGCGGACGGTTCCCTGCCAAAACTGACCGAAGTGACTCCTGCCGGAGTGAAAGTAATGGAACTCGGTTTCGTCAATTATGCCCACAGTTACCGCGTGTTCAAATTTCCGTGGCTCGGAAAAGCAAAAGCACCCGTCATTACACTCGAATCATCCGGTGACAAGCTTTCCATGCTCATCAATAAATTCGACCAGCAGCCGAAACACAAATACATGATCTACATGGATACACTCCCGAATCCGACAAAGCTGATCGATTCTACCACGCTGTCGGCGATCGATCTTACAGGATTCAAGAGCGGCAAGCGGTATTATGTGCGGGTGTCTTCCAAAGACAGCACCGGGAAGGAGAGTCCGTACTCGAATGAAGAGAACGCGCTCTATAAGAATTTCAAGGCGGGGGACAATATCGTGGTGAACGGTGATTTTCTTGATGGAATGAATCAGTGGAATTTTCTGGTCACATCTCCGGCTGTCGCTGTTCCGTTCCTGACGGTGGACGGTGAACTTCTTGTACAAATCAGTGCCGGCGGGACGCAAACGTTCCACGTGCAGATTACTCAGGAAGGGATTCCTCTGGTGAACGGACAAAAATACCGTTTTGAATTTGATGCGTATTCCGCAGCTGCCAGAACCATCGAGCCGAAGGTGGCGATGATCGCATCGCCAAATACCAATTACAGTAAGACGAGCGCTGTTTCGTTGACGACCGCCAAAAAACATTTCCAATACGATTTTACCATGACGGATGCGACGGACAATAATGCCCGCGTTGTATTCAATTGCGGTCTCTCCGATATCGAAGTGATGCTCGATAATATCACGGTGAAACAGATCGTTCCTGCAGAAGTTGGTAAAAAAGATGAGACAGTTCCTGATGGATTTTCGCTGCAGCAAAACTATCCCAATCCGTTCAATCCGCAGACAATTATTTCGTACGAGCTGCCGTTCCGCAGCCATGTCACACTGAAGGTGACCGATCTTCTCGGAAGAGAGGTTGCAGTCCTTGTGAATGAGTGGCAAAGTACCGGAACTCATTCACTTCCATTTTCACTGATACAATACCAGATACCAAGCGGTATCTATTTCTACACGCTTACGACCGGTCCGTTCTCTTCAACAAAACGGATGGTCGTCCTAAAATAATGAAAGAAGTACTTATGAGATCATTACTGTCACTGTTCCTTCTGATGATACTGTGTTCATTGCCCATGGTATCGCAATCGCTCTCCTATTTCTCTCCTGTGCCGAGTTCTTCGCTCAATTCAAGGGAGACCAATATCATCCTCCGCAGTATTGAAATGGTGGATGCTTCTCAGCTCGTTGTTTCATCCGTTCGTGTGACCGGTTCCGTCTCCGGAATTCATCCCGGTACCCTTTCGCTTTCCGACGATCGCCACACGATTCTGTTCCATGCAAAGACCTCGTTCGAACCGGCCGAAGTCGTTACGGTGAAACTGAATGGAAAGTATGTAGGGACCAGGGAGTTCACGTTCACAATTACTCCTCAAGCTGAACCGTTGTACCGTTCGCTGACGGTAACCGAAGAGGGTAATGTTGTGAATCGGCAGGAGCCTTCTGTACAAAAGAATGAAGAATATCAGCCGATGTCACTCTCCGTAGATTCGCTTCCATCCGATTTCCCGAAATTTGCAGTTACAGCGGTGAAGAATCCCTCTCCGGGAAATTTTTTTCTGACAACATGCGATGATGTGCCCGGTGTCGGACACTTCTTTTATATAGTGGACAATGCAGGGAAAGTGGTGAAGTATCAGCGCCGTCCCGGCCACGTGTACGATTTCAAAATGCAGCAGAACGGTCTTCTCTCGTATGCTGATCCATTCAGTGATTGGGGATATGCCGGGGGGAGCCGCTGCGTGCATCGCGTGATCGATACCTCTTTTGCGGCAGTAGACAGTTTTAGAGCAGGGAACGGATACGATGCGGACACTCATGAATTCCTGATGCTTCCGAACGGACATGTCGTTCTTCATGCGTACGATATCCAATACATGGACCTCAGTAAGATTATTACGGGCGGCAGTACGAATGCCATCGTGGTTGGTTCCATCGTTCAGGAACTCGATCTGCAGAAGAATGTTGTGTTCCAATGGAGAAGCTGGGACCATATTCCCGTCACCGAAACATATATGAACGCAACGGCAGCAGCATTCGATTACATCCACGTGAATGCCTACGATATCGATTCGGACGGGAATTTTCTTCTTGCCTTCCGTAACACCTGCGACATCGTGAAAGTGAACAGAGTCACCGGAGAGTTCATGTGGAGAATGGGGGGTAAGAACAATCAATTCACTTTCATCGGTGAGATCGAAGCGAATAAGCCTGCGTATTTCACCTTTGCTCACGGCTTCAAGCGTCTTGCGAACGGGAATTTCATCATGTTCGATAACGGGAACCTTCACACGCCGATCGTTTCCCGCGCAGTCGAATACAAAATCGACCAGGTGAATAAGACGGCAACGCAGGTGTGGCAGTATCATCACAACCCGGAAGTCTATGCTCCAACCCGCGGTTCTGTACAGCGTCTATCCAACGGCAATACGGTCATCGGCTGGGGCTCCGCAAGTTTTGTGGGTGTCGGAAAAACGATGATCACTGAACTCGCTCCGAACGATTCCATCCTGTTCGAGATGGAGTCGCTTGATAAGATGCCGAGTTACCGCGCACAGAAATTCATCATGAATGCGCCGCAGAATCCTGTCGGCAATGTTCAGATCGCAGAGATCCTTCCCGGGAATGATTATTCGTTCAACAAAGGGGATACGAACAGGACGGGAGTTTCGTTAAAATTGACGGATGCTACGTTCGGGTATAATGCAGTCACCGTAAAGCGGTATGCCTATTCACCGTTGAAAATGGAATTCCCCGACCTTGCTCCGATGACCTACAACGGAAGGACCGTTATTGAACAGGTCGGTTTTACATCGTTCACCGCAGAGTTGACCATCGACAGTACCGTCATTCAGCCGACTCCATACCTGCAGTATATGGTCGTTTATGGCAGAGAATTTGAAGGGTCGGGAATGTTTATTCCGTTGACAACCGTCTTCAACGCGGCAAAACGTTCACTGACGGTGACAACAACGAAGTTCGGCGAGTTCATTATCGGCATTCCAATGACGATCACCGCTCCCGCTCAGCCAAGGACAGTTGCTCCGCTCATGAACGCATTGGTGAATCAAACGAAGCCGGTATTGATCCGCTGGAGTACGGACGGACATATCACGGGATCACATCTGCAGATCGCGAAGGATTCGCTCTTCACATCATCGGTCTATAACGATTCGTTGTTGATGGCTTCCTATAAATTGTGGAATGGGTTCGAAGGGAAGACCAAATACTACTGGCGCGCGAAAGCGATGAATGAGACCGGTAAGAGTGTCTGGTCAGCGACCGGTACGTTCACAACGGCGAATGTTTATCTTTCAATACTCTATCCGACGGCATCAGTAAAACTTGTCACAAATTCGACCTATACGCTGAAATATGAGAACAATTTCGAAGAGCGAGTGAATATCCGTCTGTATAAGAGCGGCATTCTTTCACTGAAGATCAAAGACAGCACAGAGAATACGGGACGTTATGTCTGGAAAGTTCCGACGACCGGTGTGACGACAGATTCAACGTACTCGGTGAAGGTTACGTCCGTTTTGGACAGTACGATCGTCGGTACCAGTCCCATTTTTTCCATTGAAAAAATTGCCGGTGTGGAGCAGGAACATTTGACCGCAGACCGATTTGAATTGATGCAAAATTATCCTAATCCGTTCAATCCTTCAACGACCATTCGGTTCTCCATCCCCTCGACGCAATTCGTCAGTGTGAAAGTATACACTGTCCTCGGTAAAGAGATCGGAATATTGGTGAATGAACAGTTGAAGCAGGGGAATTATTCCGTGCGGTTCAACGGTGAGAATATTCCCAGCGGAATCTATTTCTGCAGGATGCAGTCAGGCTCATTCACTTCAGTGATAAAGCTTCTGTTGGTGAAATAGGGGAACAGTAATGAAAAATTATTAACCGATCCAATCGGAAATGCTTGCCGCAGCCTATGCCGCGGCAAGTCCGAATTGGTCGTTATGTTCACCGCTTCCCATCGTGAATACTTAACATGGTGCCGACCTTCAACGGGTCCGGTAATTCAGCATTCATCCAATCTTTTTATCGGCATCTATTTTTGTCAACGTCGTGTGGACTAATCTTCTGCACAGTATAATATGGTAAAACTCAAATGATCATGAACAAATCGGCTTCAATTATATTTTTAGGTCTTCTAATATTCATTCCGATGCGGACTTCGGCGGATGGTTTTCTAAAAGTGTCGGGGACGAAGATCGTCAACGAAAACAATGAGGAAGTGATCCTTCGCGGCATGGGACTCGGCGGGTGGCATGTTCCGGAAGGATACATGTTCGGCATGTCCTCTTTTGCGAACGCTGCCTGGGAGATCCGCAGTAAGATCGTGGAAACGGTCGGTCCGCAGAATGCTGATACCTTCTACACCGCTTTCCGTGCGAATTTTGTCACGCGGAAAGATATCGAACGTCTGTCGCAGCTCGGTTTCAACTCCGTCCGCATGCCGATGCATTATCAATTCTTCGTCTCTCAAAATGCGCCGGATGTCTGGATCGAATCGGGATTCGTTGTGATGGACAGTCTGTTGCGCTGGTGCGGCGATAATAAGATCTATCTTATTTTGGATCTGCATGCTGCTCCCGGCGGACAGAGCGCGAATAATATCAGCGATTATAATCCTGCGCTGCCGTCGTTGTGGGATCTTGAGTCGAATAAGATACTGACGATTGCGTTGTGGAAAAAACTTGCAACGCGGTACGCGAATCAACCGTGGATCGGTGGTTACGATATCCTGAATGAGCCGGCATGGAATCTCGGTACCGGGAACGTTCCGCTCCGCAGTTTATATCTTTCCATTACTTCAGCTATCCGTCAGGTAGATACGAACCACATTATCTTTGCGGAAGGGAACTGGTATGCGACGGACTTCGGCGGTTTAACTCCTGCGTGGGATAAAAACCTGGTCTACAGTTTCCACAAATATTGGAACACGAATGATATGGGTTCGATCAATTATCTGCTGGCACTTCGGTCTTCCGAGAATCGTCCGTTATGGCTCGGAGAGTCGGGAGAGAATTCCAACACGTGGTTCACGGATTGTATCTCACTGATGGAGCAGAATAAGATCGGCTGGTCGTGGTGGACTTTGAAAAAATTCGATGCGATCGCGGGACCGTTTTCCGTGCCGGTCACCGCGGAATATAGCACGCTGTTGAAATACTGGCAGGGACAAACCGCCAAACCAACTGTCGCTGCGGCAATGAAGGGACTGATGGCAATGGCGGAAGGATTGAAACTCCAGAACATCACATACCGTTCCGATGTGATCGATGCGATGATCCGTCAACCCATCGATAACACCACAAAACCGTTTTCGGATAATATCATTCCCGGAAAGATTTTTGCCGTCAATTATGATCTCGGCAGGAATCTAACGGCTTACAAGGATGCCGATGTGCAGAACAATCAGAACAACGGAGCTGCATGGAACAGCGGCTGGTCCTACCGAAACGACGGTGTTGATATTGAGAAATGTTCCGACGGATTGACCAACGGCTATAATGTCGGTTGGACCGCGAGCGGAGAATATCTCAATTTTACCGTTAATGTTCAGCAAAGCGGCAATTATAACGTGGCTGTTCGCTTTGCAGCACCGGAAGTCGGAGGGATCATCGGCGTTACTATGGATAACGGAATAATGACGACCGCCAATGTGACCAAGACCGGAGGGTATCAGACCTGGGGGACCCTCAACATCGGAAAATTTGATCTGACATCAGGCATACATCAGCTGAGGACGACCTTTTTCTTCGGTGGATTCAATTTTAATTTCATTGATGTCGCGTATGTTGGGCCGATGTCCGTTGGAACCGAATTAGCGGTGCCGAAACAATATTCTCTCGACCAGAATTTTCCTAATCCATTCAATCCCGTCACGAAGATTTCATATGGTATCCCCGCAGCCTCCCATATGTCACTCAAGGTCTTTGATATGCTGGGGAAACAGATCGCAGTTCTGAAAGATCAACAGCAGAATCCCGGAAATTATACTGTCGATTTTGATGCATTAACCTTACCTTCAGGTATCTATTATTACCGACTCTCCGCCGGAAATTTTACCTCTACCAAAAAAATGACAGTATTGAAATAGCATGAATAGAATCCTTCGCTTGTGTATCGTTGTCTGTTGTATCGCCGGCGTAATCCCAGCACAAAAAATAGTTCCTCCTCTTCCGACGGACACGCTTGCACGCGTAGGGAGCACAGTGATCACCGCACGTGATCTGATCGAGCGGATAGAGTTGATGCCGTGGGAAGGGAAAGAAAAACCGAAACAGCACGATTCATCCAAAGTGAAAGCGTTGAATTCTCTTATCGCGGAACGTCTTCTTGCGATCGAAGGGAAACACCTGAATGTCGGCACCGATCCCGTTTCCCGCATCAAGATAAACGGAATGGAGAAGATGTTCGTCCGCGATGAACTGTTCAAGCGTGAGGTAAAACAGAAGGTCTCGTTGAGTGAACGTGAGATCGACGAAGGACTTGTAAAGTTCGCATGGCAGCTGCATATTGCCGCAGTGAAAGTGAAGGACCATGCGGCAGGTGATTCACTCGTTGCAAAACTGCAGAAGAATATTCCTTTTTCCCGGATCATCGCAGGCGACCGCTGGAAGACCATTGTCTCCGTCGAGACAGTCCAGGTGAATTTCGGCGGATTGGATACATTATTTGAGGATGCGGTATATGCGATCGGGAAGAGAAAGTACTCCCGTCCATTCATCTCCGCTACGTACGGCTGGACCGTTGCGATGCTGATCGACCGAGGGACGAATCCTGTCGCAGAAAAAATGAGTTTGGGAGACAGGAGGATCCGTGTGGACGAGACTATCCGATCCCAAAAAGAGGACATCGCCGCGGGAACATACTATGAAAAGATCCTCGCACCGCAAAAAGCGATGACCGACTCCGCAATGTTCTTTACTTTTGCCAAAGCACTGCGCTCGATCATCATGAAAGATTCTGCACGTCATTTCAATAAAGGAATGTACGGTGTCATCTCCGAGGATGTCGATCAAATGCTGACGATGTTCATATCCGAGAGTGAGCGTCCGTTTGCCGATGTGCCGGAACGTCCCGTAACATTTGGTGAAGTGATCGAAGGAATGCGGAATCTCCGTTTCGGATTTCAATCGCTCGATGAGAACATCTTCAATCATGACCTGAACTATCATCTTCGGACGCTTATCGGCAAGGAACTTATCGCACGCGAAGGATACCGTCAGCAGCTTCAATACTCGGAAAATGTTCAAAAAGACCTGCAGATCTGGTCAAATTATTGGATCTCGCGATACCTGATGTGGCGTGTGAATGATTCGGTGAATGTGAGCAACGATGATGTCTATCATGTGCTTCTTTCCATCCTCCCGAGTATTGGCAAGCAATATGAAGTGAAGTTCCGTGAAGTGCTTTGCGACAGTCTAACAACGATGGCCGATGTGATGAGCGAATATTCACGCGGAACAGATCTTTCGTTGCTTGCAGACCGATTCACGAAAAGAACGGAATGGAAAAAGACCGGCGGTCTTTCCCCATTCCTTCCTCTGGACAAAATGTCCGATCTTACCTGCAGGGCATTCATGGCGGATACCGGTTCCACAATCGGACCCATCAAAACAAAAGAAGGATATTCCTTTTTGAAAGTGATCGCGAAAAGAACTTCCGGGAAAACTGATGTCACGCCCGATTCCGTTATCGTGAACATCAGGAACAATCTGAATGGGAATCGCAGAAATAAGGTCATGAGCGCATATGTGGCCGATCTTGCAAAAACGTATTCCATCGATATCCGGTATGACCGGCTCAATGCAGTGAAGATCCAGCCGGCAAACATGTTTACCCGAAGAATGATCGGATTCGGCGGCATCATCACCGGTGCTCCGATGCTGTATCCCAACTGGGAGTGGATGAGCAATTACCGCAACGGAAATTCGATACTCCCATGATCATGCGCCGACTCCGCACATGAAGCCAAAGACCATTCTCGGCATATCCGCATATTATCACGATTCCGCCGCATGTATCGTCCGCGACGGAGCCATCATTGCCGCGGCACAGGAAGAGCGTTTCTCACGGAAGAAGCATGATGAACGCTTTCCCCGGAACGCCGTTCAATTCGTTCTAAAACAAGCCGGATGCACCATCGCCGATCTTGATGCGGTCATTTTCTATGATAAGCCGTTCCTGAAATTCAACCGCCTGCTCGAAACATATCTTTCATTCGCGCCGAAAGGATTCACCTCGTTCGTCCGCGCAATGCCTGTCTGGCTCAGTGACAAATTATGGCTATCCGATATTATCGCAAAAGAATTACAGTACGACGGAACGATCCTGTTCACTGAACATCACGAAGCGCATGCCGCTTCGGCATTTTTCCCTTCTCCCTTTGAACGTGCTGCCATCGTCACCGTGGACGGCGTCGGTGAATATGCTGCTACATCCATTGCTCTCGGGGAAAAGAACCGCGTCACGATCCTGGAGGAACAACATTTTCCGCATTCGCTGGGACTCCTGTACTCCGCCTTCACATATTTTACGGGATTCAAAGTGAATTCAGGCGAATACAAAGTGATGGGGCTCGCACCGTACGGAGTTCCGCGCTTTGCTGAAACGATCAAACGCTATCTTCTTGATCTTCGTGATGACGGTTCATTCAGAATGAATATGGAATATTTTAATTATGCGGCTGGTCTCACGATGACAAATGACCGTTTCGTTGCGCTCTTCGAAGGTCCACCGCGTTCTCCGGAATCGCCGTTGACACAGCGCGAGATGGACCTTGCCGCATCCGTCCAGTCCGTAACAGAAGAAGTGATGATGAAGATCGTCCGTCATGCAAAGGAAGTGACGGGAGAGAGAAATCTGTGTCTCGCCGGCGGCGTGGCTTTGAATTGTGTCGCCAATGGAAAGATCCTGCGCAGCGGTCTGTTTGAATCGATATGGATCCAGCCTGCTGCCGGGGATGCGGGAGGAGCACTCGGTGCCGCATTGACCGCTCACTATCACTATTTCAGGAATGAACGAACCGTTAGTGCTGCAGATTCTCAATCGGGTTCGTATCTTGGAACCGAATACAGTGACGATAAGATCGAACGGATGCTTCAGGGATCGAAGAATCCGTATCGTAAATTTAATGGGAGCGAAGCTCTCTGCAAAGAAACAGCATCACTGCTGGCAAAAGGAAAAGTGATCGGATGGTTCCAGGGGAGAATGGAATTCGGACCGCGTGCATTGGGAAACCGTTCCATCCTCGGCGATGCGCGTTCTCCTGAAATGCAGAAGATGATGAATCTCAAGATAAAATTCCGCGAAAGTTTTCGTCCGTTCGCCCCATCGGTCCTTTCCGAACATGTCGCGGAATGGTTCGATCTTCCATCCGATTCTCCGTACATGCTTCTGGTTGCGGATGTTCTTCCCCGGCATCGGAAAGAAATGGAATCGGGAGAGAATGCAGTGAAAGGATTAGCTCAGCTGGACCGTGTCCGCTCAGCGGTCCCCGCGGTGACGCACATCGATTATTCTGCCAGAGTGCAGACCGTACATCAGGATACGAATCCGTTGTATCATCAATTGATCTCGGAGTTCAATGCGCTTACAGGCTGTCCTGTCATCGTCAATACATCGTTCAACGTCCGCGGAGAACCGATCGTGGAATCTCCCGAGGATGCGCTCCGGTGTTTTTTAAGGACGGAAATGGATATACTGGTGATGGGGAATCTCCTCCTGCGAAAAGAGGACCAGCCTGCTGTTCAAGAAATGACCGATTGGAGGAAAGAATATGAACTGGATTGAATCGGTCCGTCACGATATAGCGGAGCTTCCGACGACCGACACCGCGCTGAAGAAATTCGGTCTCACCGTCGGAGGCGTACTCATCGTGCTCGCAATTGCTGCACAGTGGAAAATCTGGTGGAGTGAGTGGACTGTGTTCGGCGTGGCGTTTTCCGGAACGGCATTGTTCGCGGCCGGTATGTTTGCACCCCGTTCATTGAGGACGGTCCACCGGGTATGGATGAGCTTTGCGATTATTCTCGGCAGTATCGTTTCGAGGATCATTTTAAGCCTCATCTTCTTTTTGATCCTCACTCCGGTGGCCCTCATCGCAAGAATGACAGGAAAAACTTTCTTGCCGGGACTCAAAAAGGATACTCCCGGTTCGATGTGGATACAGCGGGATCGGACAAAACAGATCAACTACGAACAATTATCGTGAGCTTGTATGGCAAAACTGAAGATCATCCGTGAATACTTCTCTTTCCTCCGTGCGAACAAGAAATGGTGGCTCTTTCCTATTGTCAGTGCGTTCATCCTGCTGGGACTGCTGATCGTGCTGACCAAAGGAAGCGCGCTCGCCCCCTTTATTTATTCGATCTTCTGAACGACTAATTGATCATGGCAGCCACAAAAGATAAATCATCGCACGCTCAACCGCCGAAAGTGACCGCTCAGCAGCGCAGGATCTTTATGATCATTACACTGCTGCTGCCGGTTCTTCTGATGCTGTTTCTCGAAATAGGATTGAGGATATTCGGCTACGGCAGCGAATTCGACCTCGTCACCAGAACGACCGTCAACGGAAAAGAATACTACCGTATCAACCCGAATGTCGGGAAACGGTATTTCGACCCTGCCCGCTATTTCGTCCCGCAGATATACTCTGGAAATTTCGAGATCGTCAAATCCCCGAACACATTCCGAGTTTTTATTCTGGGTGAATCGACTCCTGCCGGATTTCCGTATCAATATAATGCCACCCCGGCGAGGATCCTTCAGAAACAGTTGGAGATCCTTCATCCCGATAAGAATATCGAAGTGGTCAATGCCGGCCTCACAGGGACGAACAGCTATACCGTTCTTGAGTTCGTCGGTGAGCTGACCGCATATCAGCCGGATGCGTTCATCGTTTATTCGGGACAGAACGAATTCTACGGCGCGTTCGGAACTGCCTCCACCAACTCCATCGGCGGTGGACGCTGGATGATCCGTCTCTACCAGTCACTGCGGAGCGTAAAGACATTTGTTCTGTTGGAAAATTCGCTCACTTCGGTCTCACGGTTGTTCGCCTCATCGAACCCGGCTGCATACAACGGAACGTTGATGCAGCAGCTGGCGAAGGATAAAGCGATCCCGTTCAACAGCGCATCATACCGACAGGCGCTCGAATCTTTCGGCAAAAACATCACGGAGACGATCAGCATTGCTTCCTCTAAGAACGTCCCGATCATCATCTCCACACTCGTTACCAACGAAAGTTCACTATCGCCGTTCGTTTCTCTGCATGGGGCAGAAGTGAATGAACAACAGAGACAAGAATTGGAAACTTTGCAGAAAGAAGGGGACACTCTTCTGCAACGCAAAGAAGCACGCGCGGCAGCATTGAAATATCTCCGCATGACCGAGATCGATCCGCTGTGGGCCATGGGCCAATTCCGGCTCGGGCAGAGCTATCATTCGCTCGGACAGAATGATTCGGCGTTCATTGCTTTCGGACGTGCACGGGATTATGACGGGCTGCGCTTCCGTGCGAGTGCTGAAGCGAATTCCATCCTGCGCACAACGGCAAAAAACGGTAATGCAGTGATCGCCGATATTGAATCCGATTTCCGCACAGCTTCTCCCGACAGGATCATCGGTGCATCTTTGTTATGGGAACACGTCCATCCCACGTTCAGCGGATATGTTCTTCTCGCGAAATGCTGGCTGAACGCACTGGAATCCGCACCATCTCTTCGGCTGACGCCGCAGGGGGAATCACGCCGTTCCATTCCCGACAGTCTTCTCGTCGACCGCTTGAAGGTAACAGCACTCGATCTGGAGATCGGCTCGGTGACGATGAGGGGACTCCTTAACCGCTGGCCGTTCACTGAAGGGGCCGTTCCCGAAATGGTCCCGCAGAACGATGTTCAGCAGATCGCTCAGATATTCGTAAAAGGAAAGATCCGATGGAATGAGGGGCATTACCGAATGGCGGATCTATACCGTCAGAAAGGGGATGCCGATAATGCATTGAACGAATACGAATCAGTCGCTGCATTTTATCCATCCGATCCGTATCCAATTCTGAAGATCGGTGACCTACTCACTGAAGTCGGGGCATTTGAACAATCCTCGCAGGCGTATCTTCGGTCATTATCACTTCAAGAGAATTCCGTAGCCCGGATGAAACTCGGCATCATCTATCTTCGCAATCATCAGTATACCGAAGCGATGGACCAATTGACCCGTGCGATGAACGGCGGAAATAATTCCGCAGTATCTTTGACATCCGATCAAAATAATGAAGCACAATTCTATTTTGCCGCCGCTTTGTACCGGTCCGGGAATTCATCCGGTGCCATGACAGTTCTCAAAGAACTTTTGCGAATCCATCCGGACGACAGCAGGGCACAACGTCTTTCGGATGAGATCAATTCAAATAAATGAGAGTTTGCTAAAGCTGATCCGGTATTATCGTTTTAATAACAGAAGTTATTACTTCAATAAGTCTTCCCGCAAACCCTGCGTAATTTCACTGAAACATCAAGGTTTTTCATGGCACATTCCTTGTCCGATTATTCCATTATGAATACAGTCTATCTTAAGCAAAATTCCGCTCTTCATTACATACACATCGTGTGTATTCCACTGTTTCTATTCTGTGGCCATCACATACTCATTGCACAGAATGCTCACTCTGTTCATTCGAACGATACACTGTCCATTTCCGGAGCATCACAGATTCCGTCAGTGGACGGAATTGAAAATGACATTTGCTGGAATTCGGTGCAGTGGCAGCCGATTGACCAGGCATGGATCCCGTACGGAGACACAGTAAAAAGCAGTGATTTTTCCGGCAAGTATAAGATTGTTTGGTCGCCCAAAACGAACCTTCTCTACTTTATCGTGAAGATCACCGACGACGTATTTGTGGACGGCTATCGATATGACAGTGATCCTAAGAAAGGGGATTTCTATTACAATTTCGATCTGCTGGAAGTATTCATTGATGAGGACCATTCCGGCGGGTTGCATGTATTCGACAGTGACGGTATGTTGAAAAAAGAGTGGGGAAGCAAATCAGCGAATGCATTTTCGTATCATGTGATCCTTGACGCACCGAAGGAGGGCACAACAGCATATCAATTCACCGCGTGCGATCTGGGAGGAAAAAATTGGGATGATTACTTCATCGCAAATTACGCGGATCACTTCAGTGATTTTTCTCTCCGCAGGAATGGGAATGAATACGTGTGGGAATTTTCCATCAAAGTATATAACGACCGGTATGATCCTTTGAAGAAAGAAAAGTCACGAGTATTTTTGAAGCCCGGAAAAATAATGGGAATATCGCTGGCCTATTGCGATAACGATGATAAAAACGAAATGCCGAAGGAGCGGGATAATTTCTTTGGTTCAGTCTGGGTGCCGAAAGAATCCAACAACGACCATTGGAAGAACGCGGACGGATATCGTGTTGTTCTTTTGAAATAATATCCGGCAATCTTATTATATACCCACACACTATGTATTTGTCAAAGGATCAACTTTCATGAAATCAAAACGTCTCTCCATCATTCTTTCATCGGTAATGTTCATCATTTCTGTCACATTTTCACA
This sequence comes from uncultured Ignavibacteriota bacterium, assembly GCA_903907305.1. Lineage (GTDB taxonomy): Bacteria > Bacteroidota > Ignavibacteria > UBA10030 > UBA8401 > UBA8401. Next base: position 2,785 of record CAIVNT010000534.1, on the reverse strand, counting down.
GACCTATAAAGATCCCAAGGTCCCGATAGAGAAGCGGGTGGATGATCTTCTTGCCCAAATGACACTCACTGAAAAACTGGATATGCTGAGCGGAACAGGATTTGAATCGAAGCCGAATGTGCGTCTTGGGATCCCTTCGCTGAATATGACCGACGGTCCGGTGGGAGTCCGCTGGAAAGAATCTGTCGCCTTTCCTGCATCCATCATGCTTGCAGCAACCTTTGATACCTCTCTTGCATACCGATATGGCACGGCACTGGCTCGTGAGACAAAAGCGAAGGACCGTAACACCATTCTCGGTCCTTGCGTGAACATCAACCGCATACCGAACGGCGGACGGAATTTCGAAAGCTACGGTGAAGATCCGTTTCTCACTTCGCGTATCGCCGTATCGTATGTGAAAGGGGTGCAGAACGAAGGTGTCGTTGCCACCACGAAACATTTTGCGGTGAACAATCAGGAAACGGAACGGACGACCATCAACGCGAAAGTGGATAAACGAGCCCTGTATGAGATCTATTTTCCCGCATTCAAAGCAGCGGTGCAGGAAGCAAAGACCGAAGCGATCATGTGTGCCTACAACAAATTGAATGGACCGTGGTGCAGCGAGAACGAGATCCTCCTCAATACCGTCCTGAAGAACGAATGGAAGTTTGACGGACTCGTCATGTCCGATTGGGGTGCGGTCCACAGCACCGATTCGGCCGCAGCATACGGACTCGATCTTGAGATGCCGGGAGGAGAATTCCTCACAGTAGAGAAACTACTTCCGCTTGTGAATGCCGGGACGCTAAAGGAATCAACAGTGAATGATAAGATCAAACGGATGCTCCGTGTGATGTTCCGTATGGGATATTTTGACAAACAATTGAACAAGCCCATGACAAATGCTCCCGAGCAGCGTGCCGTCGCTCTTGATGTTGCGCGTGCAGGAATTGTCCTGTTGAAGAATGAGAACAATGCGCTCCCGCTAAATGCATCGGCGGTAAAGTCGATCGCGGTGTTCGGACCAAATGCCGAAGAACTTCGAAGCGGCGGCGGAAGTTCACAAGTCGCTCCTGCATCAAGCGATACTCCGCTCGCCGGCATCAAGAAAGCATTCGTGAATGCCTCAGTTACATTTGCTGTCGGTGCACGGCTTACGGGAGAAGTTCCGAGTATCGAACCGCAGTATTTCTTCCTGCCGAATGATTCAACGGGAAAGAACGGGTTGCAGGCTGAGTATTTTGATAATAAAGAACTAAGGGGTGAACCGAAACTCCGTCGTATTGAAAAGAATATCGACTTTCATTGGGGAGGCGGGAAACCTGCGGAAGGATTCGGCGTGGACAATTTTTCCGTCCGCTGGACAGGCCGCTTGAAACCGGTTATTTCCGGAACATATGAGATCACAATTTCCGGTGATGATGGAATCCGTTTGTTCGTGGATGGGAAATCTCTCATCAGCAATTGGAGCAATCATGCCGTTGAATCACGAACGGTGAAGATCGATCTGGTTGCAGGAAAATTGTATAATTTCACATTGGAATTCTATGAGGATGGCGGTGATGCCCTTGCGTTGATGGGATGGACAAAACCGAATGAAGATGAGTTAACAGCAGCAATTGTGGCGGCTAAAAAGAGTGAGATCGTGCTGGTCTTCGCCGGAAACTCAAAGTTCCAGGAGTCCGAAGGATTTGACCGGCAATCGATCGATCTGTCGGAGAATCAGGTCGCGCTTATTAACGAGGTATCGAAAGTGAATCCCAATACTATCGTTGTCATCAACGCCGGCGCGCAGTTGAATATGCTGCCGTGGATCAGCAACGTGAAAGCGGTCGTCTGGGCGTTCTTCCCGGGACAGGAAGGGACGCAGGCGATGACCGATGTGCTAACGGGAGTGCAGAATCCCTCCGGAAAACTTCCGTTCACTATTGCAAAACAATGGACCGATTATCCTTCGTCATCCAACTTCCCCGGAGCGAACGGCGAAGTTGAATACAAAGAAGGGATCCTTGTCGGTTACAGGTATTTCGATACAAAGAAAGTGGAACCGCTCTATCCGTTCGGATATGGAATGTCGTATACCACATTTTCTCTCTCCGATGTAAAAGTGAAGAGCAGTAAGAAAGATGAACATGAGATATCTGTTACCGTGAAGAATACCGGCAACGTTGCCGGTGCGGAGGTAGTGCAGGTGTATGTAAAGGACCTGAAACCCAAGATGATGCGCCCCGAAAAAGAACTGAAAGCATTCGCACGTGTGCAATTGGCGGCCGGCGAACAGAGGAGAGTGGTGTTGAAACTTGATGCGTCATCATTCAAATATTATGATGATATAAAGAATGATTGGATCCGCTCAAAAGGGGGATACGATATTCTCGTCGGGACATCCTCCGGAACAGCAGTGTCCGCTGTGCAAATAAGGTAAATTTCCTGATTGGAACAGACGAGGGGCGGGTTGATCACCCGCCTTTTGTGTTTCCTTGAATGAATGAACAGTTCGTGTCTTTGGTCCTTTTTTATCCATGGATTTGCATCAGCGTCGTGTTCTTACTATCTTTATACCAATCGAACTTTTGATTCAATCCATCTCCCCTATGAATAAAGCCTACATAGCGTTCCGGGATTTTGTGCTTCGATATCCTGCAATTCTAGCGTCGTATTTTATCTACAGTTACTACTTTATCTCGACGATGGAATTCTATATCAAGTTCAAGAACCGGCATTTCGGTGCGAAGGATACGTTCCAGCATTTTGACACACTGCTCTGGATGTGGATCCTTGCGTATGCAATGGTGACAGT